>JAIXUR010000421.1 GCA_027483425.1 Cyanobacteriota bacterium
CTTAGAGGTGTTGCTAAAGTCTCCGGTCAGATCATCCCGACTGGCAGAGGCTAGGCAGTGAATCAGAATATCCAGCTGGCCCCACTTGTCTTGGATGGTGCTAAAGACCTCCTGCACCTGGGTTTCGTCCTGGACGTTGCAGGGCAAAAACAAACTGGGGTTGAGGGGGGCAACCAGGTCTTTGACCTTGCCCTCCATCTTGCCGCGTTCGTCAGGCAGGTAGGTGATGCCAAGGTTAGCCCCGGCCTGGTGAAGCTGTTGGGCAATGCCCCAGGCAATGGATTTGTTGTTGGCAATGCCCGTTACCAGGGCGTTTTTCCCAGTCAGATCTAGCATGGCTCTCGGTGGTGATTCGCATTTAGGAGTCTACGGGAATTTGGCCCCGGTGAATAGGGGATATGGCATCCGTCCGCTGTGTCACTATGGAAGGACAGGTTTACGTAGGCGGGCGATTTGTTAGCACGGGTTCCTAGTCTGCTCCAGAGGTCATCCCTATGAACCCGTTAAAAATCGTCATCGAGAAGCATTTAGAGTTAAGTGATTACCCATGGACGTCATCCCCGCTATTGATTTGATCGAGGGTCGCTGTGTGCGGCTGTACCAGGGCGACTACGCCCAGACCGAGGTGTTTAACGACAACCCGGTGGAGGTGGCGCGCCAGTGGGCTGACCAGGGGGCGACCCGGCTGCACCTGGTGGATTTAGATGGGGCGAAGTCAGGCCAGCC
This sequence comes from Cyanobacteriota bacterium, assembly GCA_027483425.1. Taxonomy (GTDB): domain Bacteria; phylum Cyanobacteriota; class Cyanobacteriia; order Phormidesmidales; family Phormidesmidaceae; genus Nodosilinea. The sequence goes on from JAIXUR010000421.1 coordinate 727, forward strand.
GGAAAATTGGCAGGCGATCGAGGCGATCGTGCGGGCGGTGGATGTGCCGGTGGAAGTGGGCGGGGGCTTGCGCGATCGCGCCCGCGTCACCGATCTCTTTGCCCTGGGGGTGCGCTACGCCATTCTCGGCACCGCTGCGGTGGATAACCCAGACCTAGTCAGCGACCTCAGCGCTGACTACCCCGGCCAGATTATCGTCGGCATTGACGCCCGCGACGGCAAAGTGGCCACCCGGGGCTGGCTGGAAACCTCAGCCGTAGACGCCATAGAACTCGCCCAGCACATGGAGCAACGGGGTGCAGCGGCGATCATCTACACCGACATTCAGCGCGACGGCACCCTCCAGGGGCCCAACATTCCCGCCCTGCGGACCATGGCCAAGGCGGTATCCATGCCGGTGATTGCCTCCGGCGGGGTGGGGTCCCTGCGGGACTTGCTGAGTCTACTGCCGCTGGAACCCCTGGGGGTAAGCGGCGTTATTGTCGGTCGTGCCCTCTACACCGGCGATGTCAGCCTGAAGGAAGCCGTGCGGGCGATCGGCAACGGTCGCTGGCAAGATGTGCCCCCGGATCTGGGCGGGTCAACCTTGGCCTAGGAACCTATGCGCCTAACCACCCATCTATCCCTTTAGAGTGTTCCAACTAAATACTTATCCAGAGTCTCACCGCGACCAACCCAACGGGCCGAGTTCGCGTCCTGAAAATGGATGCTTTTTTAGTTGGGATACTCTTAGGACAATTCTGGCAACGGAAATACCCAAGAACGTGGCTTGCTCTCCAGGGCGCAGGCCCTGCGCCCCTACATGGGGGTATCTTCTTGATCAGAAATCCCTGAGGCTAGACCTTGGTCAGGATCGCGGCCCCCTTAGATTTGCCCTCAGGTTTGCCCTCAGGTTTGCCCTCAGGGGCGATCGCCTCCGGAGCCCGATTAATGCCGGGCAGCAGGTTTTCGACCAGGGTGTGACTTTCTTCGAGCAGATAGTTGAGGAAGGTCTGGGAAACCACCGAAAGCTGTTTGCCCGCCAGATGAGCCACGTACCAGTGGCGATCGATGGGGAAGTGATCGACGTCTAAAATCGTAAACTCGCCCCGAGTGCCCTCGGAAATAATCGTGTGCAGCGACAGCACGGAGATGCCCAGGCCGCCTGCGATCGCCTGTTTGATCGCCTCATTGCTGCCCAGTTCCAGGCGCACCTTGACCCCCACATTGTGTTCGGTCAGCAGGCCCTGAACGGCATGGCGAGTCCCTGAGCCGGGCTCCCGCATGATGAACTGCTCACCATCTAGAACCTGAATGGGCGATCGCGGCTTACCGGCCAGGGGGTGATCCTTGGGGCCAATCACCACCAGGGGGTTTTCAAGAAACGGGTAAACCTTGAGGTCAGGCTGCTCGGGCAGGGTACTGATGATGTAGAGATCATCGTCGTTGTTGGCCATGCGCTCTTGAACTTGCTGGTGGTTGGTGACCTTCAGCGAAATATCAATGCCGGGGAAGCGCTGGCAAAACGGCCCCAGCAGCCGAGGCACAAAGTACTTGGCGGTGGTAATGACGGCCAGGCGCAGCTTGCCTTGCTTGAGCCCCTTCAGATCAGACACCGCCATCTCGAACTGGTCGAGGCCGTCAAAAATTTCTTGGCAGGTTTCTAGCAGCTTTTGCCCCGCCTGGGTGAGGTAGAGGCGCTTGCCAATTTGCTCAAACAGGGGCAGCCCCACCGCCTTAGTCAGCTGCTTCACCTGAATCGATACCGTGGGCTGGGTCAGATATAACTCTTCGGCGGCGCGGGTAAAGCTACCATGGCGGGCGGTAGCTTCAAAAACCTTAAGCTGGTGCAGCGTGGCGTGAATCAACGGACAACCTCCCCACTCTCACTGGAGCGCTTCGATAGATTCAATTCTATCAAATAGAGGCAACTTGTGTGGATCTTTCTATGAATGTGGCGGTACGAAGTGAGCGACATAGGCCCGTGGGCTGGGGGTGGGCACCAGCTTTAGGCGGTCAGGCCGCGCCTGGATACTTGCCGCCTAACCTTGAAAGCCCTTGGCTTGTATAGGCCTTAGCGATTTACTAGGCCTATCGCCCCGTCTTAACGGTGTCGATCTTGCGCGCAAACAGGTCTGAAAAAATAGTGATGACGCGCCGGGGCCGGGTTTTAATGTTGGCGCTCAGGGACATGCCCGACTGGAGCTGTACCGGTTTGCCATCAATGGCAATCATTTGGTCACCGAGGGTAATTTCCGCCGGAAACCGGTAGGTGGGGTTGATCTGGTCGGGGGGCAGGGCATCGGAGCCAATCCGGGTGAGGGTGCCTTTCACATCCCCAAACTCGCTGTAGGGAAAGGAGTCAATGCGCACGTCGACATCCATGCCCTCGTACACAAAGCCAATGTCGCTGTTGTTGATAAACACGCGGGCCACCAGCGCATCGGTGGGCACAATCTCAAGAATGGGTTCGGTGGAGTTGGCCACGTAGCCGGCCTGGTTAGCCTTGAGGTTAAACACCGTGCCGCTAACCGGAGCGCGCAGCTCCTGGTAGGTGAGCGTTTGGGTCAGCTCGGCAATCTGGCTATCGAGCTCTTGCAGGCGTTTGTCGTTTTCTAGAACGATTTTGGTGAGCTGGCTGTCAATGGTAGCCAGCTGGTTGTCGTTGGCGGCAATGCGCTTTTGCAGGTCGTCCTGGGAGACCACCTGGGTACTGCGAAACTCTTCCTGGGCCTGGGCGATCGCCAGATCTAGCCGCTGCTCCTCCTCCCGCAGGCGATTGACTTCCGTGCGGCGGTTGTTGACCTCCTGCTCCTGGTTCAGGTACTGAATTTCGCCAATTGCCCCCCGATCGGCCAGGGGCTTGATCCGATCGAGAATGTCCTGGTTGAGCCGCAGGTCATCCTCGGCGTTGGCCAGCTGGGCCTGGGTCTGGGTGAGCTGGCGACGCAGTTGATCAACCTTCAGATTGGCAATGCTGAGCCGCGAGTTGAGCTCGGCGTTGGCCGCCTGGAGGCGATCGCGCTGGGCTTCGGGCAGGCTAGCCCCGGTGGCATCCCCGGCCAGTTGGGCCCGGTAGAGCGCGTTTTCGGCCACCAGGGCCGCCCGATTACTGGTCAGCTGCACCAGACCCGGAGCAATGTCCACCGGAACGGCGGCATCCGTTTTATCGGCCAGCTGCGATTTATAGTAGGCATTTTCCTCCAGCAGCTTGGTACGAATCGACGTCAGAGAGTCGAGCTGAGCCTGGGCGGTTTTGGGATCCAGGCTGAGTAGGGGGTCGCCCGCCTGTACCGTCTGCCCCTCGGTGACCAGCACCTCCTTCACCACCCCGCCCACCGGGGCCTGAACCGGCTGCACCATACCCTTGGGCTCTAGCTTGCCCTGGGCGGGAATCGCTTCCTCAAACTTGGCCAAACAGGCCCAGGCCACGGTGGCGACGGTTGTCCCCACCAAGGTCCAAATCACCGCCCGCGACCACCGGGGCGACTGCCGTAGAATAACCGGCTTGTCGAAGTCGGTGCGTTGGCGCGAGGGCTGGTTGGCCAGCACCGAATCACCGTTCTGGTCAGAGTTTGGGGTTTGGGTGGGGGAAGTGCCGTTGACGCGAACCATGGTGGGTATAGGGGGAAAGGGATGAAGGGTGGATCGGTGAAGGAAATCTGGGCAGGGTGGTGTTGGCGGTAGGTAGATACCGTCTCTCCCTAAATGCCGCTGGACTGCTGCTGAAACAGGGTGAAATACCGGCCCTGGAGATCCATCAGATCCTCATGGGTACCCAGTTCTACCGCCGAACCTTGATCCATGACCAGAATCTGATCGGCCTGCTTGATGGTGTTGAGCCGGTGGGTGATAAAGAACACGGTGCGGCCTTTCGCCCAGCCATTCAGGTTGACCGAAACCTGATGCTCGGTGTCGTAGTCGAGGGCGCTGGTGGCTTCATCGAGAATCAGCAGGCGGGGATTTTGCAGAATGGTGCGGGCGATCGCGATCCGCTGCCGTTGCCCCCCCGACAGGGTCGAGCCCCGTTCGCCGACGCGGGTGTTGTAGCCCAGGGGCAAATCCATGATGAAGTCATGGCAGCAGGCGATCTTAGCCGCCTCAATAATCACGCTGGCGTCGGCATCGGGGTTGGTAAGGGAGATATTTTCCTGAATGGTGCCGTCAAACAGCAGGCTGTCCTGGGGCACAATGCCGATCTGCCGCCGCAGCGAGTGCAGCTCCACCTTGCTGATGTCGTAGTGGTCGATCAGAATTCGCCCCGACTCCACCTCGTAGAGGCGGGGCAGCAGTTTCATCAGGGTGCTTTTACCCGAGCCGCTTTGACCAACGACGCCAATAAAGATCCCCGCCGGAAAGTCTAGGCTCACGTTGGCAAGCTGCAGCGGGCCGGAGGGAGCAAAGCGAAAGGCCACATTCTCAAACGTAACCTGGCCGGCAATCTCCGGCATGGGAATCTGATTGGCCTCGTCGGCGTCGGTCTCCTGAGGGTGGTCGATGATGTCAGACAACCGCTCCAGGGACAGCGCAGTTTCCTGGAAGTTTTGCCACAGCTGGGCCAGGCGCAAAATAGGGGCCGTCACGTAGCCCGAAATAATCCGAAAAGCAATCAGCTGGCCCAGGGTCAACTGGCCCTTCAGTACCAGGTAGGCCCCCACCCACAGCACCAGCAGGGCCGACAGCTTGTTTAAAAAGCCGCTGGCACTGCTGGCGGCGGTGGAGGTCAATACGGTATTAAACCCAGCGCTGACGTACTCGGCGTAGCGTTCCTGCCACTTCCAGCGGGTGCGCAGCTCAATATTCTGCGCCTTCACCGTCTGAATGCCCGACAGTGACTCCACCAGCAGCGACTGGGTGGCGGCGTTGCGCTCGGCCTTGACCCGGAGCTGCCGCCGCACAATGGGGGCCGCCAGCATAGTTACCAGTACAAACAGCGGAATCGTCGCCAACGCCACCAGGGTCAGCAGCCAGCTATAGATGAACATCACCACGATGTACACCACCGAGAACACCGCATCGAGTACGACGGTGAGGGCGGTGCCGGTGAGAAACTGGCGAATGTTCTCCAGCTCGTTAATGCGGCTGGAGAGTTCGCCCACGGGGCGTTTGTCAAAATAGCGCAGGGGCAGCCGAAACAGGTGATCGATAATCTCTGACCCCAGGGTCATATCGATGCGGTTGGTGGTATCGACAAACAGGTAGGTGCGCAGACTAGTGAGCAGGGCCTCAAACACCGCCACAATCACCAGGAAAACCCCCAGCACCTGCAGGGTGTCGATGCTGTTTTGCACAATCACCTTATCGATGATGATTTGCACCATCAACGGGTTGGCCAACCCCAGCAACTGCACAAAGAACGAGGCCACAAACACTTCGATCAGCACCCAGCGGTACTTCTGGATCGAGGGCCAGAACCACTGCAAGCCAAACTTCTGCTGGGGCGTTTCGCGGGTGGGCTCCAGCAGTAGCACCTCGCCACTGCCACTACCGTCGCCCCAGGCTTCGGCAAAGCTCTCGGGGGTGCGGCGAATAACGCCCACCTCGGGGTCGCCCAAGATATAGGCTTTTTCGGAGACTTCGTAGACGATCGCAAAGCTGTCCTGCCAGCGAATCAGACAGGGGGTGCTGAGGCGGCCAAAGGCACTGACGGGCACCCGTACCAGCTGGGTCTTCAGGCCCTGCATTTCGCTGATCGAGCCGCAGATGGGTAGAGAAAGCTGACCCATGCGCTCGTTCTGGGTGGTCAAGATGCGTTGAATCACATCCTTGCGAAAGGGCATGGAAAAGTGCTGACTGAGCATGTCGAAGCAGGCCAGCGCCCCATCGACTTCGCCCCGGCCGCGGGCAAAGGGGTAGTTGCGGCTGGTTGTCCGTTGTGATCCCGATGTCTCTTTGGGCTGGGAGGTAAAGGTGGCCTCGGTGGCGTAGGGAATGTTATTGACATCCAGCACTTCCACCGGTCGATACTCCGCCTCCGGTTCTGGGGCAGAGGCTTCGGGTAGGGTGTCGGCCAACACCGCTGGGGTCATGCCCAGCAGCCTCGCCCCCTGGGGGCTCAGCACCTCTACAGGGTCTAGGGATAGGGTCGAGCCCACGGGAATATTGAGCACGGTGCCACCGCTGAGCACCCAGACCAGACTACGGTCGAGGTGGCTCAGATTGCAGGGGCCGCTGGGCAGGGTGGCCAACGCCGCTTCGGCACAGAGGATTTGGGCCTTGGCCTTGAGATCGCCGATGTCGAGGGCGTTGGCCTTGGCGTGCTCGCTAACCAGGTCAAAGGCTTCGATCGCATAGACGCGATCGCGCACCGCCCGACCAAACTCGGGGTACTCATTCAGCAGCCCCAAAAAGGTGTAGGAGGGCAGGGTGAGGGCCAGCACCTCGGTGGAGGCAATCACGGTCTCACAGGGTACCCCCCGAATCAGACTGATCACCCCCAGCATGTCGCCCCGGCCAAAGCGCTCGAGGGTCAGGGGCTGCTGGGTACGGGGGTCGTAACCCAGCAATCTCCCCTGCCCCTCGAGGATAACGATCACCTGCTCAGTGAGCGCCTCGCGCCGGAGGATGGGCTGCCCCAGCCGATACTTAAGGGGCTGGGCCGTTTGCAGCAGTTGCTGGAGGGCCGGCTCAGGCAGTTGGTCAAAGGGGGGCAGGGTTTGAAAGGTTTGCTGAATGGAGAAAGACGTTTGGGTCATGACCAGAGTCTGAACACGTGGGAGGGCTGCCAGCGAGGTAGGGAACTGGGGTAAACCCCCGAGTTATTGGGTCTCACCATAGTCTTTCAGGGGCGATCGCTCGCATTCCTAACTATTGATACACACTGTAATTGATACCCACAGGCACGCAACAATAGTAGACCTAGGCTAACAGCACCATCCTACGCCGAAGGCCGGTTTACAAAAATAACCAGGGGTTAATGTTGTCAAAACTTTTAGCTTTTGATCGGGTTACTCTGGTTGGCTGGGCTGGGAAGATGGTCCATCTAGCTGTGCCACTTCCCAGCACCGTCGCCTGCCCATAGGCGTTTCATCGCCAACGCTGGTAGGTTTTAGACACAGAATACCCTGTGCATAAAATTCAAGCTGTAGTTGCTATGCCTACGTTAACTTCACAGTTCTTCCTACCTCGCTGGCTTCAGGGCAGTATCCTGGGCTTGACCCTGGGTCTAGTCACCGGGTGCGAAAACTACCCCGCTACCGGCGAGGCCATTACCACCGGCACCTACGAAGCCACCGCTACGGTCACCCAGACCTGGCAGGTCAAGTACGCCACGAGCTTCGATCGCCGCCAAACCATCCACCAGGAGACCTTTGCGTCCAATTCCCTGGTGAACCGCAATGGCCTACGCCCCGAGGGTGCCGTGACTGGCCCCGACGACGAAGGACTCTACTGGCCTCCCCTGCCCCCTCGACCCACCGCCACCGAACTCGATGGTCGCAAGCGCGAACCCATCGAGCAGCGCACCGATCCCGCCCTGATCAGAGAGGCCAAGTACGCCATTACCTTTGACTACAACGGCCAGCGCAGCACCCTGCCCACCACCCGTACGGTTTACCTAGAAGCGTCCCAGGCCTTTGCTGACCAGCAGGCCCTAGAGCTCACCTACGGCCCCGGCGAGCAGAGCATTGGCGCGGCACGGCGGATTGCCAGCTTTGATCGGTAGGTGAACGGGTGGGGCGGGGTAGACCTATGTGTCTGCCCCCCATCGAGGGCGGGGATGGGTTGTGTCTGTCTTACATCAATGAAACGAGTACGTAGGGGCAGACCCTTGTGTCTGCCCAAATCGGTGAACAGGCGGGAAATCCTGACTCTACTGGGCCCAGAACGGAATGCTCAGCAGATCGTCGACGCTCTGGCTCAGGGGCCAGCGATCGGGAAACGTGACCTTGGCATAGTCTTCACGGACTTCAGCCAGGGCGATTCCATAGGCTCCTGCAAACACCTCGGCAAAATAGATCTTCAGGCTAGGCGACTGTTCCAGCAATAGCATCAGTTCTTTGCGCTGCTCGCGGATCGTCAACTCCCAGCCTCGGTTATCGTAGGCGCTATCAATGTAGAGACGCTTGAGCAGGTGGGCTAGCAGGGTCGTTAAGCGGCTTTTGATCTCTTTCTTGTCGGAGCGCCCCAAGGATTCGATCTCCTCAACCAGGTTGTCGACATCGATCCGGTCAAAGTCTCGGGCCCGGAGTTTGACCGCCACATCCTCTATCCAAAGAGCAAAGTCGCTGTCGTATAGGGATATCTGGTACGGAGCTTGGGTCATTTTGACCGGTCACAGAAGAACAACCTGCTTTCAGGATAGCCCTAAACCCCAGCGCCTCGGTAAATGCGGGCCGCCTGCTCGGGGCGGAGGCGGTTGGCCCCCGGCCAGTGGGGCTGCACCGGCTCTGAGAACTCGGGCAGGGCTACCGAGGGAGCCCCGGCTCCGGGTCTGACGGTGTCGTTAAACACGAGGGAAAGTCCGCCGGGTTTAACGGGTTGGGTCGCGTCGCGATCGGCGAAAATTTTGCTGTGGGGGGGCACAAAGGCCTTAGACTCTTCGTCGTAGGCGAGGATCTGGGCGGTTTCGAGCTTGTAGATCCAGCCGTGAATGTCCAGTTCGCCCGAATGGAGTTTAGAGCGCACCGAAGGATAGGTTTGCAGGTTGTCGATCTGGGTGAGTACGTTTTGGGCCACCAGCAGATCGAGCTTGTCTTTTTTATCTAGGTGGCTGTAGTGGTCGTCTACGAGCCTGCGGGTGGCCTCGGTGTGGTGCAGCCAGTTGTAGACCAGGGGCATTTTTTCTTCCAGGTCGCCCAGCTGCAGCAGCCCCTTCATGGCCCCGCACTGGGTATGGCCGCAGACAATCACCTGGCCGATATCCAGGGCCTCCATGGCGTACTCAATGGTGGCCCCTTCGCCGCCGTTGGTGGCTTCGTAGGGGGGAATAATGTTGCCCGCGTTGCGAATGACGAACAGGTCGCCAATTTCTGACTGGGTAATGATGGTGGGGTCAACCCGAGAGTCAGAACAGCCAATGAACAACACCCTGGGGGATTGCCCCTTAGCCAATGCATCAATCAGCTCCTGGCGGTCTGGAATGTAGTTTTCCTGAAAATCACGCAGGCCACGCAGCAGCTTTTCCATGGGGCAAACAGGTAATAGATAATCAACCAGGCCCAGGCCACCGCCTGCACCCGCACCTATTGTTATCCCATATATCTAAGGCCTTAGCCCAGCCATGATTGACTTATCAATGTAATTACCGTTGCGGATCAACTCCAATGAGGACAGGGCAAACGCTTAAAACTGGCCCCAGGCCCGTTCCAGATTTTAAATTCAGCGCAATAATTAAGCGTGATTTTGTGGATGTTAGGTTTTGTGGATGTTACTAGGCGGCGGCTATGCGTAACCCCTTTGGGCGACTGAAGTCTTTACCCTGGGCCATCCTGCTGCAGGTGGCGCTGGTGGCGGTGGCGATCGCCACCGCCGCCGATCTCCTCCTAGCCCAGGGCTTGACCCTCTTGATGGACGGCGTCGGTCAAGGCCTGCTTCCCCTACTGCAACTGCTGTTTATGGTGCTGCCCCTGGCCGCCGGGTTTGGCCTGGGTGCCCTAGCTCTCGCCGTTTTAGAACGCTGGTTTAACCGTGTCTACCTCGACACGGGGGTGCTGTGGGCCCTGGTGCCCTGCCTGGCCCTAGTGCTGTATGCCAAGAAATTTTTGCCCATTCCAAGCGTTCTGGTGACTCCGTCCTACACGGTGCTGGTGGGCGTGCTGCTGGGTATTTTTGTGACGGGCAAACGCCACTGGCGGCGCTGGTAAGGCCTAGAACGTCGGTACAGAAACCCGGTTTCTTGGCCAGAATGCAAGTCATAGCGTTAGCGCAGCGACGAAGAAACCGGGTTTTTAGCCATACTATACCGGTGCTCTAGATTCACTGGGTCTAGCCCATGCCGCGCTTTCCCCTAGAGTGTCTGGGAGAAACCATCGATCACCGATATCCTTGAGTCCAAAACTGGGGGTTTAAACACTGGCCATGAAAACTATTCTGAGCAGCCTGCTGGTGGGGCTAGGCCTAGGGCTGCCCGCCCTAGCTGAGCCCCCCCGCCTAGAGATCAATTTTGAGACCGACTCCTTTGCCGACCAAGCGATTGAGCAGGGGCCGGTTCGGGTGGTGGCCAGCTACGACCCAATCGACTATGCCGCCGCCGAGGTCGGCGACAACCTCCGCTACGAGTTGTTTTACAACGGCGAACTCAAGCTCTCGGTCAGCGCCACCGCTGCCGCAGTGGCGGGCCTTGAGCTGATTGATCTGGACAGCAACGGCACCCCTGAAGTGGTGGTCGAAACCTTTACCGGTGGGGCCCACTGCTGCCTGGCCATTACCACCTACACCTGGCAAGCCGACCAGTTTAACCCGGTCTACTTTGCCTACCTAGACGGCGGCGGCGGCCGGTTTGAAGACCTCAACGGGGATGGGCTGATGGAGTTTGTCACCCTGGACAATGCTTTTTTCTACAGCTTTAGCTCCTACGCCGGGTCGTACCCTCCCAGCGTGATTCTCACCTACGAAGATGGCCAGTACCGCGACACGACGGCGCAGTTTATCGCTGACCTAGAGTCAGTGGTAGAAGGCATGCACCAGACGCTGAACGATCCAGACTTTATCGCACGGGGCGATCGCAACGGGGTGCTGGCAGGCTATGTGGCCCAAAACATTCGTCTGGATAATTACAAAGCGGCCTGGCAGTTTATGCTGGGCCACTACGATCGCCAGAGTGACTGGGGCCTTCAGATCTACGCCGACAATGGCGAGGTGGCCCAGTCGTACCCCGACTTTCCCACGGCGCTCTATGGGTTTTTGAAGGAACTGGGCTACCTGGATGCCAGCGGTGTGCCCCAGCCGGGGGTCGATCGCTCGCCGGTCGTGGCCGATCGCGATCAAGCCTTGTAGGGGTTGCTATCCCAACTTTCCCAGAAATTTCCTTAAGGAGATTTCTAGGAAAGAAGTTCCCAGCTTTAATCAAGCGACTGTAGCCGCTGTAGGGTGGGCACTGCCCACCATTAGGGAAACTATTTTCCAGAAGTCA
>JAIXUR010000380.1 GCA_027483425.1 Cyanobacteriota bacterium
AATTTTGGATGTTGGCGGGTAGGGTGCATCCGCGAAGCGATGCACCACAGGGGAATTTTGGATGTTGGCGGGTAGGGTGCATCCGCGAAGCGATGCACCACTAGCGCAACTTGGATCAGCGAGTCTTAAAGGTCAAAGGGTAGGGTGGGCACCGCCCACCACAAACCTTAAGCAGAATCACAGGCTGAGAACAACGCATCCCAGGAAGTAGTAGAACATCCTCCTCCGATAAGCGTAGGGAGAAGGTGGGCCGTGCCCACCCTATTGCTTCTGTTCTTCGGGCAGTACCAGGGTGCCAACGAACACAATCAGGCGATCGAGCAGCAGCCCCACCAGGCCCACATAAACAATGGCGATAATAATGTCGCTAATCCGAGAGCTGTTCCAGGCATCCCAGATAAAGAAGCCAATGCCCACCCCGCCGATCAACATCTCCGCCGCCACAATCGCCAGCCACGACAGGCCGATGCCAATCCGCAAGCCGGTAAAAATGTAGGGTGCCGTGGCCGGCAGCAACACCTTAAAGAAGTATTTGAACCTAGACAGCTTCAGCACTCGGGCCACGTTGTTGTAGTCCTGGGGAATTTGCCGCACCCCCTCGGTGGTATTGATAATAATCGGCCAGATCGCCGTAATGAAGATCACGAAGATGGCCGAGGGGTTGGCCTGCTGAAACGCCGCCAGGGAAATCGGCAGCCAGGCCAGGGGCGGCACCGTGCGCAGGATCTGAAAGAGGGGATCGAGGGCGCTATACATCAAGGGACTCGTGCCGACCAAAATCCCCAGGGCCACCCCCACAATCGCCGACAGGGTAAAGCCCAGGGCCACCCGTTGCAGACTGCTCCACACCTGCCAAAACAGCCCCTTATCGGTGCCGCCGTAGTTAAAGAAGGGGTTGATAATCAGTTCCCAGGTGTCTTGCACCGTGCGCACCGGGGTGGGCAGGTTGGCATCTGGCCCCATGGTCAACACCTGCCAGATGGCCAGGAAAATCAGCAGGGCTACCGCTGGCGGAATCAGCCCTTTCAGCCAGTCCAACGCAGCATTGGCGAACCGTTGGGTGTTAAAGCGCGATCGCGCCGGGCGAATATCGAGGGGTGCCGTCATTGCAGGGATATCTCCAGGGCTGGGGCGAAGGAACGAGCGGGCCGGTCAAACAGGGAACAGGTTTTACAGAGAAGGCTTTTGGGGCTCCCTGCTCTCTCTGGAAAAGAGGGGGAGAGGAGGAGCGGGGCAAGGGGAAAGGGTGGGCAGTGCCCACCCTACGGGAAGCCTAAATCCGCTTGATCTTTAGGCTGTCGAGGTAGGCCTGGGGATTTTCGGGGTCGAAGGTAATGCCGTCAAAGAAGGTCTCGACGCCGCGAGAGGTGCTCTTGGGGATCATCGCCTCCTGGCCCAGGGCGGTGGCCGCCTCGCGCCAGATGTCTTCACGGTTGACCGCTTCGACCCAAGCATTGACGTCGGTATCGGCGGGCAGCTTACCCCAGCGAATGTTCTCCACCAGGAACCACTGGTCGTGGCTCTTAAAGGGGTAGGAGGCCGAGTCTTCCCAATACTTTTGCTTCAGGTCAGGCAGCTCTTCGACCCGACCGGTGCCAAAGTCAAACTTGCCCATGGAGCGATCGATAATGTCCGCAAAGGGCACGTTAAACCAGGCGCGCTCCGAGAGAATATTACACATTTCTTCTTTGTTTTCGTCTTTGCTGCACCACATAGCGCCTTCTAGTACGCCCATCAGCAGGGCCTTAGCGGCCTTGGGGTTAGCATCGACCCAGTCAGCCCGCATGCCCAGGGCCTTTTCAGGGTGGTCTTTCCACAGTTCCCCCGTGGTCAGGGCCGTGTAGCCAATTTTCTGGTTCACCGTTTGCAGGGGCCAGGGTTCACCCACGCAGAAGGTATCCATGTTGCCCACTTTGACGTTGGCCACCATCTGGGGCGGCGGCACCACAATGGTCGAAATCTCCTGGTCGGGGTCAATGCCGCCAGCCGCTAGCCAGTAGCGCATCCACATATCGTGGGTACCACCGGGGAAGGTCACCGCCGCCTTCAGCTCTTTGCCCTCGGCCTTGCGCTTGGCAAAGACCTCCTTCAGCGGTGCGCTGTCGGTGGTGACCTTCAAGTCGAGGTAGTCGTTAGAGAGCGAAATGCCTTGGCCGTTGGTGTTAAGGCGGGACAAGATGTACATCGGCACCTTTTTGCCGTCGGTGACAATGCCGTTGGAGATCAGGTAGGGCATGGGGGTGAGAATGTGCGCCCCATCGATGCCGCCGCCGCCGGAACCCAGCACCAGGTTGTCGCGGGTGGTGCCCCAGGAGGCCTGCTTTTCCACCGACACGTCGGTCATGCCGTACTTATCGAAGAACCCCTTGACCTTAGCGATGATCAGCGGGGCCGAGTCAGTCAGGGCGATAAAGCCTAGCTTGGCGGTGGGGGTTTCCGGCGGATCGGTGGAGGCATCGGTGGGCACCTCTGCCGGGGCCGACGCCTGGTTCGACCCACCCTGACTACAGGCATGGAGTAGCACAGTACCGGCAGCCGCGGTGCCAGCGGTCATCAAAAATCTACGGCGATTTAGTCGAGTCATGGTGCACTCACTCCAATATTTACGTAATGCGAGAACAAACGGAAAAATTAACTGAAATACAGGCCGATTATTGCCATGTCCTTAGCACTAGAGTCCTCGATCTCACCCAGATTTTTACCCTGCCTAGGCTAGAGCCCGACTTTCCCTAGAGTCAAAGTTGACTCCGATAAATTGTGGCAGCGCTAGTGGAACAGACCCTATCAGGTGTCTACATAGGTAGAGTTTGGGATTACTTTTGCCCTTATACCAAATCCGAGTCATACAACCCCGATTCGAAACCGATACCTCGTTGGGAGAATTGCAGTGCAATGCCCCTACAAATCAAGCCTGAGTTAATATGCAAATTTCTAAGCCAACTAAACTCTGTAAAAAACAATGTCCAGACTTAATAAAATTGCCACCCCAAGGTAGATCTCGGACTAAGGTACCCGGTCAAAAACGACATTTCTTCAGCTTTGTATTCAGGCATTTGAAGTTAAGTTATTCAAACTTCGCGGCATGTTTTGTATTTTTGGTCACTCTTTGCCAGGGGCCATCCTTTTCTCGCATGACCAACATGTAGGTTCTGCATAATCGGCGCTGTTTAGGGCCCTGGTCGGGCCTGCCCTCAACCCCAATCGATGCCGTTGTTCGGGGAGGGGGGCAAGTAGCTCGGTGCACCGGGCTCGAGGTAGGCATCCTGGGAGGTGCGGGTGGGCTCGACCCAGACCTGGGTGCGCAGGGGGCCGTAGCGCTGGCGCAGCAGGGCGTCGATCTGTTCGCCGATCGCCTCCGCCGACTCGACAAACTCGGGGTGCAGCACCAGGTGCAGCTCGATCCACACCTGGCGGCCCACCATGCCCCGCGAGCGAATGCGGGTACAGCGGGTCACGCCTTCGACTTGGGTGGCGAGGTGCGAAATGGCCTCGGGGGCGATCGCCGTCGGGCGGAGCAGCATCGGCAACTGCTCGTTGAGCACCCGCCACAGACTACGGGCCACCAGGGGCAACAGCACCAGGGCAACGGTGGGGTCGAGCCAGCGCTGATTTTGCCAGATCGCCAGCAGCGCCCCCAGCATTAAAATGCTCAGCCAGGCATCGGCTAAAAAGTGCCGAGTATTCAGCTTCAGGGCCTGGCTGCTGAGGCCGCGGGCCTGGTAGCTGGCGTAGATGCCCAGGGCCACATTGAGAATCACCATGGCCGCCGTAAACCGCAGCACCTGGGGGTCGATGGTGACTGGAAACGGGGTTTCGACCCCCGTCAGCCCGCCGAACACCTGGCGCAGCGCAATCAGCATCAGACTCACGCCCGTAAAGCCCAAAAAAGCGCAGAGCATCAGGGTGCCCGCCACCTCGGCCCGGCCATGGCCCCAGACCTCACGGCCCATCTGCCGCTGGGGCGAGGTCACCGCGACCAGGCTGAGCACCGTGCTAAAGCCATCTACCAGGGTGTGCAGCGACTCGGCCAAGAGGGTCAGCGACTGGTTGGCCCACCCCCCAATGGCTTCTACCGCCAGCAGCAGCAGGGTAGCCCACAGGGTCGTCAGCAACAGGCGATAGCTAATACGGCGTTGGTACTCGCCCTCGTTCATCGGCAAACAGGATTCTACTGGGCTAAAGGTCTGGATGTCTGGGTCTGGATGTCTGGGCTCAATGGTACTGCAAGGGAGGACGGCGGGGGCGACCTGTCCAGCCTGATTGGCGATCGCTAAAGCAGGCGCAGTTGTTGGGCCGTTTCTTCGAGGGCCAGGCTGTCCACGTCGTCGAGGGCCAGATCGGCGTCATCCAGGGGTAGGTCGTCGGTCTCGTCGGCCATCAGGGCGGTGGCAGCGGCGATCATGCCCTCGGCAATATCGCTGAGATCCGGGCGGTTAGCCAGGTAAGCGCCCAGGGCGGTGAGGGGGTCGAGGGTGCTGTCGGTGCCCAGTTCCGGTAGGCGGCTCCGGTTGGTTGGGGCCTTGAGTTCGGGCTGGAGGGTGTAGCTGTGGGCCTCAGCCAGGGCCGTTTCTAGGGCCGCTTGGTCAATTTGGTCGACCTGATCCGGGCGCAGGGTGTACAGGCAGCGCACCACGGCCTCGGCCAGATCGGCCTGGGCAATGGCGTTCTCCAGGCCCGCCTGGGGATCATCGGCCTCGGTGAGATCGACCTGGATGGTTTTGAAGGGGCGCACCGGCAGGGGGCAAAATTCAGCCTGGGTCTGCCCTCGGCTCACCTGCACCAGCAGGTAGCCCTTGGCTTCGGCCTCTTCGCTAAAATCGACCCGCTCAATGCTGCCGGGGTAGATCATCAGGGGCTGCTCGCAGAGCACCTGATAGCGGTGAACATGGCCCAGGGCCACGTAGTCAAAGCAGGGGCGGGCCAGCATGGCCATGGGGATAGTAAACCCCCGCCCCGCCGACAGAAACCGCTCGGCCCCATAGGTGGCGGTGTCGATCATGGCGTGGGCCAGGAGAATCGCGGGGATGTCGGGGTTAAGGCGGCGAATTTCGCCCTCTAGGGCCACCCGCAGGCGATCGAGCAGCAGGTCGTTGACCTGGGCCATGGACAGCCCCTCGGTCTCGGGCCGGGTGAGCAGGGTCGAGCGGGTCAGCCAGGGCAGGGTCACCACTTGAACCGGGCCGCTGCGGGTGTCGATGGGATGGGTTTCGAGGCGATCGCCCACCAGCACATCCGGCACGCCCAGGGTTCTGTAGATCGACAGGCTGGCCCCGCCCAGGCCCTGGGCATGCTGGTCGTGGTTGCCCACCAGCAGCACCGTCGGAATGCCCGCCGCCGACAGCCGACAAAACTGGCTGGCCAGGGCCTGCTGCACCAGGGGGGGCGGGGTGGCATCGGGGAAGGCATCGCCGCCAAATAGCACCAGATCCACCGGCTCGGCCAGGGCGCGATCGATGCAGCGGGTCAGGGCGGCGATGAAATCTTCGAGGCGGGTGTTGAGGCCGGTTTCGGGGTTGAGTCGACCATGGACAAACCCGCTGCCCATGTGGATGTCGGAGAGGTGGAGGAGGGTGATCATGGGGTTATGGTAGCGGCTGGGGGGAAAAGCCTACCCTCCCAGGATAAATAAGCCCAACATGGTAGCGCTGTTCCAGGCGCTGTGGAGCACCATGGGGGAGAGCAGGTTGCGCGATCGCGTATACACAAAGCCCAGGATCGCCCCCAGCAGGGTCAGCGGTAGCACCTCCGACAGGCTCAGGTGGGCGGCGGCAAAGATCAAGGCACTGAGGGCGATCGCCCAGCCCACCGACATATAGCGGGTCAGGGAGGGCAGCAAAAAGCCGCGAAAGAGAACCTCTTCAAATAATGGAGCCGCCACCGCTGCCGTCAAAAAGAACACCCCCAGGGCGATCCCATCCTGCTCTTCTAAAACCGTTTGCAGGAGCGGATTGCTCCCCCCCTGGCCCTGCCAAATCTGCTGGTTGAGCAGGGCCACCCCAAACATGAGCGGCAGGGCGACAAAGTAGCCCCCCACCCCCCACAGCAGCGCCGACCCCGAGGGCTTCAGCTGAAACATGCCCTCAGGCACGGGGCGGTAGGGGCGAATCGACCACCACACAACCCCCAGGGAGCCCGCCGCCATCAGCAGGTAATAGACCAGGGAAAAAATCGCCCGGCCTCGACTGCTGAGGGCCGCGCCGTTAACGCCTAGCCCCCCCAGCACCAGGGGCAGCAAAATTTGCCCCACAAAGAAAAAGCCAACGATCAGCACCTGCCAGATGGTCTCGCCCGTCCAGGGAATCTCCCAGCCCCGCCCGGCATTTTGGCGCAGCACCGACTGACTCCCCTGCAACAGCCGCTGGGCCACCAGCCAGAGGATGAGCCCAATGCCGATCGCGGCCCCCAGGGCAGGCAGGGTAACGACTAGGGCCAGCTTCACCAGCTTGGCCTGGGCGGTTGCTTGCTCGAGGGCCAGAAGCTGGGTGCGTTGGTCAGGGGCCGCCCCTGGGCGATCGCTTTCCCCGGCCTGAACCTGGTAAACCCGCTCAAGGGCGCGGTACTCAAACCAGCCGTCGAGGGCCTCCCGCAGCCAGGCTTCATCCCCTGGGGCGGCCTGGTCATCTTGCCAGAGGCGAATTAGGGTATCGGCGGTGCGCAGGGCCGAGGCCGAGGCTGTGTCGCTGTCGCGCACCTGGATCCAGCGGGCGATCGCCTCCTCGGGCTTGCCCTGGTCAGCCTCCATTAATCCCAGGCGAATATCCAGCTTGTGAATCAGTTGCTCCTGCTGGGTGAGGGCATTTTGCAGCCGCCGCGCCAGGGGCTTTCCTGCATTGGCTTCATCCGCCAAAGAATCGGCCTGTGCCTTAGGACTGTAGCGGGCCATGCTCTCGGTGGCTCCCTCGCGCACCTCTTCGTACTGCTTCTGGGCCGTCGCCACGGGGTCTTGACCCAGCAGGCCCTCACGAATCGTCGGCCACTGATCCTCTGGCAGCCCCTCCCCCGTCCAGGCGCTGCCCTCTAGCAGCAGGTCGGTTTGGTAAAGCTGGAGCTGGCTGGCCACCTGGGGCTCGTTCCAACTGCTGAGCAGCGATTGCACCAGCACCAGACCCACCAGGGTCGTCATAATGATGAGAACCAGCCGTTTGAGAGAAAGCCAGGGCCGAGTCAAGTCCGTATCTGAGGTCATGGGAGGGGTTAATCCGTTCGCAGCGAAAAATGCGGTCTCCCCATTATCCCACTGCGATCGGCCTGAGGAACGATTCAAGCAAGCCAGGCTTTACAGCCGTCGGCTATGGCCTCAGCCTTTCGCAATTGACCAAGCTAGTAAATTTGCAATCGGGCCAGAAGTTCATAGGATAGGGATACCCACCGCTCTGGGCCAGCGATCGCCAGGACAAACCATCGCCGTCATGACCGATGATGGGCTTAGAGAGCATCAATATAGGAGAAACCGTCATGGTTCAATCTGCCATCTTAGAAAAATTAGAGCAGTTGCCAGAATCCTTGCAAACGGAAGTTCTACACTACATTGAGTTTTTAGCCGAAAAATATGCCAAGGACACCTCTACCCAGGCACCCCAAAAGAAACGCAAAGCTGGCCTACTCAAAGGCAAGATCTGGATGGCAGAGGATTTCGATGCTCCTCTTGAGGACATGAAGGACTATATGTGATGCTGCTAGACACCCACGCCCTCCTGTGGTTTTTGGAAGATGACCCTAGGTTGCCTTCAAGCCTTATACCAAATCCGAGTCATATAACCCCGATTACAAAAAGGCCAATCTGTAGGGGCGAATGGCATTC
>JAIXUR010000507.1 GCA_027483425.1 Cyanobacteriota bacterium
AGATAGGATTTGGTATCAGAAGTCAGGAGGGGCTGTACTTCTGGCTCCTGGCTCCTAATATTCCCTCCATTCTTTCCCCCTCAATCCCCTAAACACCAAAACCGAATCGTCTCATCATCACTGCTGCTGACCATCATGCGGCTGTCGGGGGTAAAGACCAGGGCGCGCACGGCCCAGGCGTGGCGGAGCGGGGTGGCCTGACTGAGCCCCTGGAGGTTGATCAGGGTGAGTTGGCCGTCGTCTGCGCCGATCGCCAGCCAAGACCCGTCACGGCTGATCGCCAGCGCCCTCACCGGGCCAGCGCATCGGTGAATGACCCGGCCCTGGTCGGGATTGTCGGCACTCCACACCTGCACCTGGCCCGTTTGGTCGCCACTGACAATGCGGCCATCCTGGGGATGGCAGGCCAGGGCGGTAATGGCCGCCGTCGGGGCGGTGAGGGTGCGCGTGAGGCGGCCCGAGGGCAGCGACCAGAGGCGAAGGGTGCGATCGCGCCCCCCGCTCACCAACAGCGAGCCCGCCCCATCCACCGCCAGGGCCGTCACCTGGTCTTGGTGGTGCACCAGGGCTTTTGGCCCCGACCCACCGTCCAGGGGCCACAGATGAATGCGCCCGTCGCCGCTGCCCACCGCCACCGTGTCGCTCTCCCTGTCGCTCCCCCTGTCGCCCGGCAACATCAGCAGGGCCGAAATTTGCCAGCTCGGCACCGGCACCGGCTGACCGCTGTAGTCGGCCAAATCCCACCGGATCAGCTGGCTGTCTTCCCCACCGCTGAGGATCGCCGTGCCATCCCCCGTAAAGGCGACGGCGTTGACGGGGCCGCGATGGCCCCGCCCCAGCCAGCCCAGCGATCGCTGAAAGCGGTGAATAAGCTCGCCGTTGGTGCAGTCCCACAGGCGCACGGAGCCGTCGGAGCAGGCGGTGGCGATCGCCCGTCCGTTGGGGCTGACCGCCAGCCCCTGGGCCACAACCCCCGGCAGGCTGAGGGCAAACCGCTGCGCCCAGGCGGGTGCGGCCTGGGCGACTGGGCCTAGGGATTGGGCGGTCTTGGGGTTCCCATTCTCCAGGGCCAGGCCGCTCCAGCGCAGGTCGGCGAGCACGGCCTGGGCGGTGCGGTAGCGCTCTGGCAGGCGGCGGTTGACCATGCGATCGAGCACTCGCCCCAGGGCCGGGCTGACGGCGGTAGCCCCGTAGGGCCGCCACACCCAGGCATCTTCGCTGACGGAGTACAGGTCAAAGGGGTGTAGCCCCGTGAGCAGGTGCAGGCAGGTCACCCCCAGGCTAAAAATATCGCTGGCGTAGACGGCCTTACCCAGGGCCTGCTCGGGGGCCGCATACCCGGCGCTGCCGATCACCGTGGCCGTGGGTAGGGCCTCGGGGTCGGTCAGGCCCGGCCCCACTGCCTCGTTCAGGGCCTTCGCCGCCCCAAAATCGACCAACACCAGGGGCTGGGGAGCCGGGGGCGCAATGATGTTGGCGGGCTTGATATCGCGGTGGATCACCCGGTGGTCGTGGAGGTAGGCCAACACCGGCAGCAGCTCGTAGAGCACCCGCTGCACCAGGGCCTCGCCATCCAGCTCAGGAGATCGCTGCCTCAGCTGGTCGAGGTTGGGGCCGGGAATGTAGTCCTGCACCAAAAACTGGCCCTGGTCGGTGTCGATCGCGGCCAGCAGGCGGGGGATCTGGGGATGCTGGCCCAGGGTGGCTAGGCGCTCGGCTTCGTCGTGAAATCGCTGGTGAGCATCGGGGCGATGTTTCCCCCCCGCCATCACCAGTTGCTTGACCACGCAGGGTCGAGGCGGTTGGCTACCTTCATCCACCGCCAGGTAGGTACGGCCAAACCCACCCTGGCCCAGCAGGCGCTGGCAACGGTAGCGATCGCCCACCCGTAGTGGTTGACCGCAGGCCGCGCAGGTCAAGGCCGCAGGCCGCTGCTCAGGCTGGGGGCAGGCGGGGTTAACGCAGAGCGTTGTCCCAGGGAGTTCTGCACCGATCACGTCATCCACCCCCTCGTCCCCTGGTTTGATGGACGGCAGAGGGAATGGGTTTGTCCCACTCACCTACGATCCTCGCGATAGGGCAGACACACGGACCCCTACGTCGGCACCAACTCGCCGGGGCGCAGCTTGGCCCACTTGCCGAGTTCTTCGGCGAAGCTCTCACAGCCCACCACATCCCACTCCATTTCAATCTCATCGCCGACCTGGCGAATGTTGACGTTGATGGTGGGCTCGACCGCCTCAAAGCTCGGCGACTCAGTCAGGTGGGGTTGCAGATGCTGTCCCTCCACGGCATGGTAGGTGGTGCAGCGATCCACGTAGTAGCAGTTGACACAAATGCACATGTTACGCTCCTGGCAGGTACAAGCTAGGATCCAGGCCGAGACAGTATCTCCAGTTCGCCCGCAGTTGACGGTAGCGCCAGGGCTCATGCCAGGGGAATGCCAGAGCTGGGGCAGTCCTGGGGATACATTTTCTGGTAGTCTAGCTCAAGTTTTTTGAATGTCTCGGGCGGCCCAGCTCAGATGTTGCAAAATGAAAACCTCCTGGGGGTTTCAGGTGCATTCTGCCGGGTCAGGGTGCCAAGACTGAAAAACCCTGTTGTAATGAAACAAATGAGGGTTGATTGAATCCAACGCTATTACCGTTCTCCCTTGCAGTGGCTACCCAAAAATCGGCACTTTCGCCACAAACCTGGCCCTTCAGCGTGTCGCTACTGCCACAGCAAGCCTATCTGGTGGGGGGAAGTGTCCGAGATGCTCTGCTGCATCGCCAGGCCGACTATCTAGATTTAGACTTTGTGCTGCCCGAGCGGGCGATCGCCACGGCTCAGTTCATTGCTCAGCAGTACGGGGCGGGCTTTGTGGTGCTCGATGCCGATCATCAGATTGCTCGGGTGGTGTTTCCCAACGCCACCGTAGACTTTGCCCAGCAGGTGGGGCCCACCATCTACTCTGACCTGCACCGGCGCGACTTTACCATCAATGCGATCGCCTACAGCCCCCACAGCGAGACCCTGCTTGACCCCCTCGACGGCTGTGCCGATCTGGCCCGCAAAACCCTCTGCATGGTCGCCGCCGAAAACCTCGAAGACGATCCGCTGCGGCTGCTGCGCGCCTATCGCCAGGCGGCCCAGCTGGGCTTTAGCCTCGACCCCAACACCCAGCACACCATTCGCACCCTGGCCCCCGCCCTGGGGCACATGGCCGCCGAACGGGTGCGGGGCGAGCTCGACTGCCTGCTGAGTTTGTCGGAGGGGTCGACCCTGCTGGCCCTAGCCTGGCAAGACGGCCTGCTGCAAACCTGGCTACCGGAGGTCGAGCGGGCCGAGTTAGATCGTCTGGCGACCCTCGATCAACTCGCCGCCCAGTACCATGAGCGCTGGCCCAGCTACTCTCAACTGCTCCACAGTTGGGTGAAAGAGCAAACCACCCCCGGTCTGCATCGCAGCTGGCTCAAGGCCACCAAACTGAGCCAGCTGTTGCCCCCCGATTTGGCCAGGGCAGAAGCCACCCTGGCCCGGCTCAAATACAGCCGGGCCGAGCAGCAGGCGGTGCTGAGTATGCTCAAGGGCTGGCAGTACCTGCACCGGCACCAGGGCGCTACCCTGCTGCCGCCCGGCCAGCAGTACCAATTGTTCAAGATGGCGGGAGCCGCCTTTGGGGCCGTGGCTCTGCTAGCCCTCACCCATGGGGTGCCAGAGGCGCTGATCCTGCCCCTGATTGAGCGCTTCCTTAGCCCCAATGACCCGATCGCCCACCCCCAGCCCCTGGTCACCGGCAAGGACCTGGTGGACGGCTTAGCCCTCAAGCCAGGCCCTAAAATTGGCGAACTGCTCGAAGCGATCGCCCTCGCCCAGGCGGAGGGTCTGGTGAGCACCCGCGCAGCGGCCATGGCCTGGGCCCAACAGCAGCTCCCGTAGCGTGGGTCACCTCAATGGTCGCCGCTCCCACAGGCCAATCCCTGTGACCCACGGCCCATGCCAAGTACCCCCATTACATCGATTTGCGGGGACGTGGGTCAATCGGGGCGATCGGTGATGGCGGGTGTGGGGTGCAGGGGACCCACGTTGCGGGGACGTGGGTCAAGGGGAGCGATCGGTGCTGGCACAGAGGGGTTCAGGGGACCCACGCTACGATGTATTTTATTTATCTTTATCTATGATTCCTGCTTCAGCCACTCCCACCCAGTACGGCGATCGCGCCATTCTCCAGACCGCTGTAGACCCCCTCGAGAAATGGCCCAACCCCTCGGAGAATCTCTACACCATTCACCTCGAGCACCCAGAGTTTACGGCCCTGTGCCCCCGCTCTGGCTATCCTGACTTTGGCACCATTGTGGTGGACTATTGCCCTGGCCCCTGGGTGGTGGAGCTGAAGGCGTTTAAGCTCTATATCAATGGCTTTCGCGACCAGCGCATTAGCCATGAGACGGTGGCGAACCAGATTGCCGATCGCCTGTGGGATGAGCTCACCCCCCAGGGGTTGCGGGTGATTGGTGACTTTACCCGGCGCGGCGGGGTGAAGACGGTGATTACGGTGAAGAAGGGCAACTGCGAGGAGTTTGAAGCCTACACGGCCAATACACTGTAGACCAGGGGCGATCGCCTTTGGCACCTAGCCCACTTCTAGAGGTCTCAATCAGCTATGCCGCACCAACACGGCCATTCGCACCCCCACCCCGCCGAGGGTGGCCACGGGCACGCCCCCCCGGCCAGCTATAACCGTGCTTTTGTCGTGGGACTATTGCTGAATGGAGGGTTTGTGTTAGTCGAGGCTGGCTTTGGGGTCATAGCGGGCTCGGTCGCGCTCTTGGCTGATGCCGGGCATAACCTGAGTGATGTATTGGGCCTGCTGCTGGCCTGGGTGGCTAGCCTGCTGACGGCGCGTCAACCTTCGCCTCAATTCACCTACGGCTGGCGTAAGTCATCGGTTTTGGCCGCCTTTCTCAACGCTATTTTTCTCATGGTGGCCACGGGCGGCATTGTGTGGGAATCGTTGCGGCGGTTGATGCACCCTGGTGAGGTGAACGGGGCCATTGTGATCGGCGTAGCCGCCGTTGGGATCGTCATTAACACCGTCACGGCACTGATGTTTGTGTCGGGTCGCAAGGGCGATATGAATATTCGGGCCGCGTTTCAGCATATGGCGGCGGATGCGCTGATCTCTGTGGGCGTGGTGGTGGCGGGTATTGCCATTGTGCTGACTCACTGGCTGTGGCTGGATCCTGCCTTTAGCCTGATCATCAGCGCCTTGATTATCGTCAGCACCTGGGGGTTGTTAAAAGACTCGTTTAATCTGGCGATCGATGGTGTTCCCCCTGCCATTGATGCCCGAGCGGTGCAAACTTACCTGGCCGAGCGGCCGGGGGTCACCCAGGTGCATGACCTCCACATCTGGAGCATGAGCACCGTTGAAACGGCCTTAACCGCCCATCTGGTCATGCCCGCAGGGCACCCAGGCGACGCCTTTCTAACCCAGCTGTGCCATGGGCTGCACGATCATTTTGGGATTCATCACCCCACCCTCCAGATTGAAGTGGGAGACTCAAACCAGGCCTGTATGCTCGAACCCAAGTGTCGCGCTTAGACGGTTCTAACCCATCCAGGATATTGATGGGACAGGCCCGCTGGGCTGAGTTCACGGTTCTGGGCAGAATATTTGATTCGATGGAATATGCTGAGGCGGGGCGGTCAAGCCCCATGGTGCGGGTCGTTGTGGGGAATCAGCGAATGGGGCTTCTCTAGCCCGTGGGCTTCCATCAGGGCCTGGTCGCCCATGATGGCGCGGGGGTCGCCGTCGGCAATGATGTGGCCGTCGTCGATCAAAATGACGCGATCGCACACCTCCAGCACAAATTCCAGGTCGTGGGAGGAGATCAGCACGGTTTCTGTGGAGTTTTGCAGAAACCGAATCAGTCGTCGCCGGGTGCGCAGGTCGAGGCTGGCGGTGGGTTCGTCGTAGAGGATGATCGATGGGGTCATGGCGAGCAGGCCTGCGATCGCCACCATTTGCTTTTCGCCCCCGGAGAGGTGGTGGGGCAGGCGATCGAGCAGGTGGGTAATGCCGGTCATGTCTGCGGCCTGGGCCACCCGGGCGTCGACTTCGGCGGGGGGCAGGCCCATGTTTTGGGGGCCAAAGGCGATGTCGTCGCGCACGGAGGCTGAGAAGAGCTGATCGTCAGGATTTTGGAACAGCAGGCCCACCTCGGGGCGAAACTGGCCGGGCTGGAGGAGGTCGCCAAACAGCCAAATTTCTCCGGCAGCGGGGCTGAGCACACCGCACAGCAGCATAAACAGGGTGGTTTTGCCGCAGCCATTGTGGCCGATAATGCCGACGCGATCGCCCTCCTGGATGGTCAGGGTGATGCCACAGAGCACCTCGGGCTGGTCGGGGTAGCCAAAGGAGAGGGCCTGAGCGGCGATCGCCGCTGGTTTGGGCTGCTTAGCCATGGTGAGAATTGAATCCACCATGGATGTATCTGTCATAGGTATATCCGTCATGGGCGCAAGAGTCCTTCGGCTACTACGAGCCCCACCGCCGCCGCCACTACTCCCCCAGCTAGACCCCAGCTGAGGGGGCTGGGTTGATCCGCTGGGCTCGGCTTGGGCCGCTTGACCCCGTAGCCGTAGCCCCGCAGTCGCATGGCCTTGTACACTCGCTCCGACTGTTCGTAGCTGCGAATGAGCAGGTTACCGGCCAGCATGGCCAGTTGCTGTAGGGCTTGGCTGTTCACCCGCAGCCAGCGCTGCCGCCCTTGACCAAAGCCCCGCAGCCCCATGGCCTGCTGCATGGTGGCCAGCATCGCCGCAATCTCAAACAGGTAGCGGTAGGACAGCAGGGTCATATCGGCCAAAATGGTGGGCAACCCCAGCGATCGCATCGCCTGTAGCAAGGTCAAAAACGGCGTTGTGCCCAGCAAGATAAACCCCAGGGTCAAAATCGATAAAAATCGACCCACAATCAGTAGTGTAGCCTCTAACCCCTCCTGGCGCAGGGTCAGCCAGCCCCACTGCCCCAGCACCGTATCCCCCACGGTGAGGGGCAACAGCACCACCAGCGCCAGAATAAACAGACCTGGATAGCTCAGCCGCTGCCCTAGAAAGGCTAGGGGGAGCCCCGACAGCAGGTAGAGCCCTGCCGCCAACCCCAGCATCCACGGTATCAGGATCGGCTGCCGCACCGTGGCAAAGGCAAACATCAGCACCAGCAGGCTGACCAGCTTTAGTCGGGGCGACCAGCGGTGGATCACCGACTCACGGTGCAAATAGGTATCGTGACTGGCGACGCCCATAGCCCCTAACCCTCCAGTAGCTCAGGCTTCACCCGACGCACAAACAGCACCAGCATGGCGGTAAAGAGACCTTCAATCAGCGCCAGGGGTACGTGGGCAATGGACAACGCTAGGATCGCCGCCCGCTCGGCCCCGGCATCTAGCTCAGCGGGAATATTGAAAATAATCAGCGCCAGAAAAATCAAGGCCGCTATCCCCAGACCTAAGGTTCCGCCTAGGAAGGCAAACAGCCCGGTGCGGGTGGGTTCTGTCAACACCTTGCCCAGGGTATTCCGACTCTGAAAAATATGGTAAGCCAGCATTGCCGGTATGCCCATCATGGCGGCATTCACCCCCAGGGTCGTGATCCCGCCGTGGCCAATCACCAGGGCCTGAAAAAACAGCCCAATCAGGATAGCGGGAAAGGCAAAGTATCCTAGCATTACTCCCAGCAGCCCATTCAAAATCAGATGTACGCTGGCGGGCGGTACCGGAATGTAGATTGACGACGCCACGAAAAAAGCCGCCGTCAGCAACGACGCCTTCGGAATCTCGGCCGTGGGGTCGGGCCTGCGGTTAATCTGCCGCAGGGAATACCATGTGGCCAAGCCGGTTATGGCATACCCCGCCGCGCAGACCTGAGCCGGTAAAATTCCATCGGGAATGTGCACTAGCGCTTGCCTCGAGCAAAAAATAGACCGGTGCCAATCAAGCCCCAGATGACAGAGCCAATGGTAATGCCCCGCTGAACCGGAGAAAGGGTAGTACTAGGAGAGATTAAAGAATTGGGGGCTGACCCGACCTCTACCCCAGGGGTCATATCGGGCTCTGAGCCGTTAGCGGGGGCGGCAGGGGCGGCACCCACCGGAATCGTGGCGATCGCCCCGTGGCCCGCCTGGCGCACCATCACCTCCCAATTGCCGGGCAGAGTCGCGTCGGGTACAAAGCTAAATCGCCCCTGGTCGTCAGTGGTGCCCTGTTGCCAAACCTCGCTGGGGTTGCCAGCGGCGTAGACCAGCACCTGGGCCTGGGCCATGGGCTCGCCACTGTCGAACCGAGCCACTATCTCAACGCTGCTGACCTGGCGATGCTCCAGCTCAACCCCGTGGGCCAGTAGGGGTAGCCCCCAGCCTGCACCGATCAGCGCGAAGGCCAATACAAGGTTTAATCTCATAGGGTCGTCAGCTTAACTTCTGCGCAATGGCCTTCGCCTACGTGGCCCAGGCTCGGCAAGATCGCTAAAAATGTGGTGTAGTCCGTGGCAGAGAGCCCCGCCTGGAGTGCGGTGCTGTCTACATCGACCACGCCGTTTTGGGCGAGGGCGGCGAGGGGGCCAAAGCCGAGCGCCCCCTCGTTGAGGCTGTCGTCGGCAGGGGTGCCGCTGTCGCCAAACAGGTGGTCAAAGTGGAAGGTGGCTTCCAGGTCAGCCGTATTGCCAGCGGCCAAGATGCCCTTGCGATCGTCACCGACAAAGTCGCCGCAGGTAAAGGCCAGTTCCTCTTTCACCTTGACGGTAAAGGGAATGGTTTCGCCATCTTGGGTGGCGGTGCCCTGCATCCAAAGGGTGTAGCCCGCCGATGGCCCCGATTCCGCAGGCACCATGCGCCAGGCCAAAGCGTTAAACCGCCCCGCCGGAGCGTCTACCTCGCTGATCAGAATGGGCTCGGCGGTGGCATCGCCTTCAGCTAGGTCGACCACCTGGTTGCCCTCTACCTTCACCTCGGCTTTGGCTGCCAGGGTGTTGCCCGCCTCTGGGTCAAAGGGTGGGTCGGTTTGGGCGGCGGTAATGTCGGCCAGAGACACGTAAACGTGATCAAACGTAATCTCCCAGCCGTCTTTGCTGGTAAAGCCCTGGCGCACAAAGTCTTCGCCATTGGCACGCAGGATTAGGGTGCCCCCGTCGCCGCTGGGGGTAGTCGTCGTTTCTGTGCCGGTATCAGGTGCTGGGGAGGTGGGGCTTTCGCCACCGCAGCCCGGCAGTAGGCCCAGGGCCAAGCCGCCCAGGGCGATCGCAGCGGCTGCTTTCAAGGAAATGTGTTGCATAGTACCTGAATCAATCAACAGTCTCGCGTCAGGGGTGAGTCGGCGCTGCATCAGCCCAAGCTGAAAGGCTGGCCTAAGAGGGTGTTTGAAAAGTCAAAGAGCGTCTCAGGTTATACCTAGGTCGTAGGCTAATGTCCTCAAGATTCAGCGTTTTTGCTGTCTCTTGGTGGCAAATCAGACCTGGGACAACCCTTTTCAAACACCCTCTAAG
>JAIXUR010000407.1 GCA_027483425.1 Cyanobacteriota bacterium
CTTCCACAAACTCCTGACCCAGCACCAGGGTCAAAAAGGCCGGGTCTTGCCAGGCAAACCACCAGCCGACCAGAGCACCCATCGCAAACAAGGCCGTGGCCACGGCAATATACTTCCAGTTTTGCTGCACCGTCGCCGGAAAGCCGTAGCGGAAAAAGTCTACCAGCGCCTGCCATTCCTGTCGGCGAGAGCCCTGGTAGATCTGGCTATAGCTGCGGCTGGTGAGCCCCTGGAGGTCTTTAACCACCGCCTGGCCGACATCATTCCCTTTAGCCCTGGCCAAGTCTGCTGAGACCGACCGATAGAGGCTGGCCATCTGCCGCACCTGGCCACCGGAGAGCGATCGCAGCCCACTTTTTTCGGCCTGGGTGAGCAGAAGCTCAAGCTGCCGCCAGCTGGTTTCTCGCCGGGCCATCCAACGCTGAACATTCATGAAGCAAAGGAGAGAAAACGGGCATCCTACAGAGAAGTGTAGGCTAAGACTATTACATCTCATCAACTATCCTCACCCCAGGAGGCAGCGCCGATGACCCCATCTGCACAGCAGGGCAACCAGCTTGGCCCACTTAACCCCGGCGATGTCGTCAGTGCGGCGCTGCGCCTCTACAAAGATCGGTTTAAGACCTTTGTTCAGTTGGCGGCGCTGGCCACCCTGTGGCTGGTGGCCGGGTTAGCGGGCATGGGGATGGCGATCGCCCTGCTGGCTGGAGTCGGTCTGGGTCTGGGCGGCGACGGGGGCGCGATCGCCGGAGGCTTGCTGGGCTTTCTGGTTGGGTTTGCCCCCCTCCTCTATGGCTCTGCCAAGTACTACGCCATTTCTGGCGTCATTGGCAGGCTCTCGTTTCAAGACTTGATCAACCAGCCCGAAACCTCCCTGGAGGCTCGCCGCCAGGTGGCTCCCCGGCTGGGGCAGTTCTTGTTTTTAGGCTTTTTGCTGATGCTGGCCTACCTGGCCGCTTACCTTGTAGGGGCGCTAGCGGCGTTGATTGCAGGGGGCAGCGTGGGGTTTTTGACGGCGGGCATTTTTTCCGCCCTCATTAATGAGCCGGTCGGGGCTGTGATAGGCATTATCTTTGGGGGGATCCTGGGCTTAGGTATTTTGCTGGTAGCCCTGATCTGGGTGGCCTCGCGGCTGTTTATTGCCGAGGTGGTGTTGGCGATCGAGCCCCGGCAAGATGCCGGCGGCAGCATGAGCCGCAGTTGGGAACTGACCCAAACGGCGATTATGCGCATTCAAATCGTGTTTCTGGCCACGTTTTTAATTCAGCTCCCGATTGTGTCGGTCACCAACTACATTCCTAGTATTTTGCTAGAGTTTTTGCCTGCCGATGGCATTGTCTACGGCATCACCACCGCCCTCAGTCTGCTCCTCAGCCTAGTGGGCAGCCTAGTGGTGTTGCCCCTGTGGCAGGCGGTAAAGGGCGTGCTCTACTACGATCTACGCAGCCGCCGCGAGGGGCTAGACCTGTCGTTACGTCAGGCTTCTGATGGAGAGGGGGTGTAGGTTTTAGGTTCAAGGTACGGTCTGATCCACCCACTCTCCCACTCCCCCACCCACCCACTCCCCCACCGCTCCATGCCTTTCTTCAACACCGTAACCATTCGCACCCCCGAAAGCGTTGAGCTGGAGTTTGTGCTGGCGGGGGTGGGGAGCCGAGCGGTGGCCCTTACCCTCGACTACCTGTGCCTGGGGTCGGGGCTGCTGGGGCTAGCGGTGATCTACAGTTTTTTGCTGGTGCGGCTGCTGGCCATGGACTCGGTGCTATCTATTCCTAGTGAGACGGTGCAGTTGTGGGTGACGGCGATCGCGGCGGTGCTGGCCTTTACTCTGTACATTGGCTACTTTGCCCTGTTTGAGACCTGGTGGTACGGCCAAACCCCCGGCAAACGCTACGCCAAAATTCGCGTCATTCGCGACGATGGCCAGCCCGAGCGGTTGCCCCAGGCTACGCTGCGATCGCTGCTGCGCCCCATCGACGATATTTTGTTCATCGGGTTCTTCTGCATTTTGCTGAGCAAGACCGAAAAGCGCGTGGGCGACTGGCTGGCGGGTACCCTGGTGGTGCAAAATGACGCCGTAGCCAGCGGTGAAATACAAGTGCCCGAGCGATCCCAGGCGATCGGCATCGATCTGCTGGCCCTGGTCGATATCACCGACCTGTCTCCCGACGACTGTGCCACCGTGCGTGAGTTCTTACAGCGGCGATCGGCCATGAGCCCCAAAGCCAAGATCCTGGTCAGCGACCAACTCGCCCGCCGCTTCAAAGCGCAGCTCCGCCTAGAGACCCTCCCGACCGAAATGACCACCGAGACCTTTTTAGAAGCGCTCTATTGGGCCTACCAGCGCCAGGAGTAAGCATGAAGAGCGCAGACGTGAGCATCAAGGGATCAGATTTTTGGGTGAATGCTCATCAGCTCCTTGCGCTAGGTTCCTGAAAGCCTCGTGGGATAGACATCTTGCCCGTCCGTGGTGGGCAGGCGAGCCGCCTATCCCACACAGTTCGGACTTCTGACTCCTGGCTCCCCTGCCTAATTCTTAGGAGCACCTAAAGCTTAGAGAATCCTTATAATTGGGCTGCTATGATGCCCAGAATAGTCACTCCATTTCCCCTTACCCACGGCCTAGGTCATGTTTTTCGACCCCCTTTACATTCTGTTAGTTGCCATCCCCACCGGCATTCTGACCTTTTGGGCGCAGAGTCGGGTAAAGGGCACCTACCGCAAATACTCCCAGGTGCAGTCCACCATGGGCATGACCGGGGCCCAGGTGGCTCAGACCATTCTGGCCAAAAAGGGCGTCCAGGGCATTAAGGTTGAGCCCATTGCTGGCGAGCTCACCGACCACTACGACCCTCGGGCCAAGGCCGTGCGCCTCTCCCAAGGTATCTACGGTTCCACCTCCCTATCGGCGGCGGCCGTGGCGGCCCACGAGTGCGGCCACGTGCTGCAAGATGTGGAGGGCTATAAGTTTATGAACCTGCGGGCCGCCCTAGTGCCTGTGGTCAACCTGGGCTCCAGCCTAGGCCCCATGCTAATTATGGCCGGGCTATTTTTCAACATCCTCAACTTGGCCTGGCTGGGGGTGATTTTCTTTGCGTCGGTGCTGCTGTTTCACGTGGTCACCTTGCCCGTGGAGTTTGACGCGTCTCGCCGCGCCCTGCGCCTGGTGGACGAGCTGGGCATTTTGCAGGGTGCAGAAAATAAGGGAGCTCGAGCCGTGCTGAGCGCCGCCGCCCTCACCTACGTCGCTACGGCCTTCACGGCTTTGCTCAACCTGCTGTACTATATCTCCCTCATCAACCGCCGCCGGTAGATCGCCTGGGGGGAGGATACCTCAGCCTAGGCCTGGAGCATCTCTTCCATTAGTTGTGGGCTGATTGGGAATGATCGGTGGAGTGGCCCATCGGGATGGTTTATCCTAGACCAAGCCCCTGAGAGGGTGTTTTCATCCAGAACCAGGTGCCCATGAAAATTGTAATTACCGGAGCCACGGGGTTTATTGGCAGTTCTCTGGTAGAACGGTTGCAGAGCGGCGGCCACAGCGTTGTGGTTCTCACTCGCAGCGTTGACCAGGGTCGTCGGGTGTTTCCTGCGGCAGCCTTTCCCCAGGTTGAGGTA
>JAIXUR010000130.1 GCA_027483425.1 Cyanobacteriota bacterium
AATGCCATGATTCCTCACCACGAGGGGGCCGTGGTGATGGCGGAGGATTTGCAGAACAAGAGCAATCGCCCCGAACTTCAGACCCTGGCGAAGGCGATCATCACCTCCCAGCAGGCTGAGATCGACCAGATGAAACAGTGGCGGCAGGAGTGGTACGGGCAGTAGGGTCTGCCTGCGCCCCCAATCGCTGATCGCCGCTGATCCCGCTGATCGTGCCAACGCTAAAGCGTTAGCACGTAGCCACAGACGCTCCAGCGTCCTCTGGGTCAGGGCGCTGGAGCGCCGCTGGAGACATTGCCACGCAGAGCGTGGCAACGATAAAAAAGGCTGGCCGGTTTTCACCAGCCAGCCTCAAAACGTCAGATTAGTTGTCTAGGGGCGATCAACGGGTTTTAGACCAGCCACTGCTTCACCCGCGCCAGACTCTTCCAGTCGGGCTTGCGGGCAAGGCCATCATCAATGCTGTCCATGACTTCTTTTTTCAGGTCATCGGCGACGGCCATGACCTGGCTCGCAATTTCGACGTGCTCTCGCACGCCGGGTTTGCCCGCATCGAGCATGGCCACCGCCAGGTTGACCCGACCCTGGGGGTCTTGGGGGTTGATCTTGACGGCCTTCTGCGCCGCCTTGAGGGCGGGGGTGGGCTTATCGGTCAGCAGGTAGAGCCAGGCCAGGCAGGCCCAGGCCGCGCTGCTCTTGGGGGCGCGATCGCACACCTCTTTAAATACCGGAATCAGCTCAACGGGGTCTTCCCCAGCCTTATAGCGCTCAATGCCCTGATCGAACAGGGTTTCTACGGTCTGAGTCATGGTCTACGCCCCGAAGGATTTGCCGCAGCCGCAGGTTTGCACGGCGTTGGGGTTGGTGAACTGAAAGCCCCCGCCAATCAGCGCGTCGCTGTAGTCGAGCATCAAACCGTAGAGGTAGAGCAAGCTTTTTTTGTCGCAGATCACCCGAAAGCCATCGTAGTCGTAGACTTCGTCGTGCTCATTGGCGTTGCTGGGGTCTTCAAAATCCATGGTGTAGGACATGCCAGAACAGCCCCCTTGGCGAACTCCCACCCGCAGACACAGGTCTTTACCACCCTGCTGCTGCTGGAGCGCCCTGACGTGCCGAAGGGCCGTTTCCGACATCAAAATTCCCTGGGTTTGTTCGGTGGCTTGAGCCATGGCAACCTTTCGATGTAAGTACAACTTTCTCTATCATAAGCAGAGTCACCCCAACCCAAGCCAAGGAAGGCTTAAATTGTTTTGAAATCTAACACTTTCACCCGCTAGTCTTAGTGGTTATCCCCAAGAATTTCTATAGTTTATAGCAGCCATCTGGAGGATCGCCTGGAGCAGGGCCTGGAAAACGGGCTGATGGTGCTGGCCCCCATTCAGCCTAACGGTTCACCCGGATCAGACTCCCGTGGGGCGAGAAAGCTGAGCTTGAAATTAAGGGATCCAGTCAACCCAGTGCGGGCGGTTGGTGATTAAACTTGGCTATGCTGACCAAAGTGTAGCCCCAGGGTCAGCTACGGTTAGCCTATTCCCTAGGATTCTGTTTCCCTGGCGTCTGTCCTTAAAATCCCCTTACAGCCACTGTTTCCCCACGTCGTCACCCTTAGCCCATGACTCGATTGAACCGCATTACCCTAGATCGCCTGAAGCGGCTGCCCCGTGTAGCCAGTGTGTGGGAGGGCGATCGCCGCTCGGTGGGGAGTTTAATGGACGAAGAACAGGGTCTGCGGTCGCGCGAGACCGAACATAGCGACTGTATTCTCTGGGTCGATAGCAGCCAT
The DNA here is from genome assembly GCA_027483425.1 of Cyanobacteriota bacterium. Classification (GTDB taxonomy): domain Bacteria; phylum Cyanobacteriota; class Cyanobacteriia; order Phormidesmidales; family Phormidesmidaceae; genus Nodosilinea. The sequence continues at coordinate 1,784 of JAIXUR010000130.1, forward strand.
GGTGCGGTGCGGGGGCTGACCATTGTGCCCACCAGCAGCGGCTACGAGCCCGTGGTGCGCACCCTGCTACAGGCCATTGAGGCCCCCCAGGGCAACCTATCGCCCGCCCGCCCGCAAAAAATTGTGGTCAGCGATCGCGAAATTCAGTTTTATCTGCGCGGCGCGCTCCAGGGGCTCGACATTGCCATCGACTATGCCCCGGAACTGCCCCTGATCGACGAACTCTTCAACGCCCTGCAACAGTCGGCGGAGATGACCGAAGCCGAGCTGCCCCCCCGCTACGCCGAGGCCATGATCGACAAGGCCATGGAAATTTGGGAACTGGCCCCCTGGCATAGCCTCAACGAGCAGCAGGTGCTGGCGGTCGAACTCAACGCCTGGGACATTGAGACCCTCTACGTGTCGATGCTGGGCATGGGAGGGGTCGAATATGGGTTGCTGATGTATCGCTCCCTAGACTCGCTCAAGCAGTTTCGCCAGCGGGTGCTGATGGGGCAGCAGTCGCCCAAGCAGATGCAGGAGGCATTTTTAGAGCAAGACTGCCTCTTTCTCAACTTCGAGCTGTTTGACGATGAACCCCTCCCCGACGCCCCCCAGCCGGTGAGCTGGTTAGCCGCCGCCCCCGAGGCGGTGCAGCCCGATTTTGGCAGCATTCACCCCCTAGAGGGCATGCGCAGCCAGTTGGCCGATGAAGAGGGGGCTACGTTTCTGGTCGCCATGGAGGCCATTCAGCGCTTTGTTACCCGTTACCGGGCTCAGCTCGAAAAGCCACCCCTCAAGGCCCTGCAAGGCAACTACAAAATTCCTAACCCGGAGAAAAATAGCCGGTCGGCGACGCTGAAAGTCACCGTCAAGACCCTCCCCGAAGTCACCGCAGAACTGGCCGCCGAAACCGACCAGGCCATGGCCGATAGCCCCCTGGGCCTGCTGCCAGACTTTCCGGTGCTGCGCGACGACTACGTGCCCGAAGGGGCGATTATTATCCTGACTCAGTTTCAGCGGCAGATGCTCAATACGCTCCGCCTCGACCCGGCGATCGCCTTTCAGGGCCAAGCCACCCCCAACGGAACGGCCGACGCCCTGTCCTTGCCGGTGGTTCTGATCCAGACCTCGCGGCCCAAGGCCAAAAAACTCATTCAGCAGCTCCAGCAAGCCCAAGGGGTCAAGGCGGTGTGCTTTAACCCCGGCAACGACCCCTACAGTGGCGATGCCTTTGAGTTGGGCCTGATGCAAACCGGCGATGGCGAACTCCACCTGTTTGCCGAGTACGAAACCAACGGCAGCACCGACCGCCACCTGCTGGAGCGCTGGCACACCTGGCAACGCGACTGCGACGGGGCCTGCGCGGTGATCATAGCCAGCGGCATTACCGGCAGCAGCAAAGGCAAACCCGGCATGAAAGATATTGTCGGCATCTTCGAAGCCCACTGTAGAACCCCCCAGGACCTGCATCTGCCCCCGTTGATGCTGCAGTACGCCACCGAGTGGGAGTTGGAGTAGGGCGGATAGCCACAGCCCAGGCCTTGAACCGAAAACCTCCCGCCCCTGCCACCCCATGCCGACCTCAGTCCTGGGCTGTACCCACGCCTACCTCGCCCTGGCCAGCGATCGCCTGGAGGCGCTGGTGGCCTTCTACAGCGCCCTGCTGGATCAGGCAGCTGAGCCCTACCAGCGCGATCGCTACGCCGAATTCCAGTTGCCAGGGCTCAAGCTGGCGATTTTTAAGCCCCGCCCCGATCATGAAGCGCCGTTTGAGCCATCCCCGACCAGCCCGAGCAGCCTAGTTTTGGAGGTGGTGGATTTAGAGGGTGCGATCGCCCACTTCACCCACCAAGGCTACCCGCCCCCAGGCCCCATCATCACCGCCACCCACGGGCGCGAGATCTATGCCTACGACCCCGATGGCAACCGGCTGATTCTGCATCAGGGAGCCGATAACGCCGCGCCCCCAGGGGATAGTTGAAC
>JAIXUR010000104.1 GCA_027483425.1 Cyanobacteriota bacterium
AATGGCAAAGGCGGTAATGCCGACGGTCACAATGCCCTCGTCTTCGTCGACCCGCACATACTCGTGGGTGTCCAGATACTTCAGGGTTTCAGGATATTCAAATGCCATGGCGTCACCTCACATTGCCCAGGAAGAGTAATTTATAGCGCAGGAATAGTGCATTGTCCGTAGAATCCAGTGCCAGTGTGCCACGAGCTAGCCAATTTGGCGCACCGAGTCCCTAACTGAGCCCCTAATTAAAGGCTCCCATTGCTCAATCCGCAGAATTTTCACCCCTCACCCCCTCACCCCCCCGTCCGATAAAAAGGCCGCTTCACCACCGTAGCGGGGCGAGGCTCTCCCCGCACCTCGACCTCCAGGGTCTGACCGATCTTCGCCACCGAGGGAGCCACGTAGGCCAGGGCAATGGGGCGGTTGAGGGTGGGGGCCAGGGTGCCGCTGGTGACGGTGCCGACGGGGGTACCGTTACAGAGCACCGGGTAACCAGGGCGGGCAATGGGGCGTTGCCCCCCGGCCAGTCCTGGGCCCATGGCCAGCCCTACGAGGCGGCGGCTTACGCCCTGGGCCTTCTGGGCCTCCAGGGCGGCTCGCCCGATGAAGTCGCCTTTTTCCTCGAGGTGTAGGAGCCAGCCTAACCCCGCCTCCAGGGGGCTGGTGGTGTCGTTAATGTCTTGGCCGTAGAGGGCCATGGCGGCCTCCAGCCGCAGGGTATCGCGGGCGCCCAAGCCGCAGGGGGTGACCCCCGTCTCGAGCAGCGTTTGCCACAGGGCCAGGGCGGTGGCCGGGTCGATCATGATTTCAAAGCCGTCTTCGCCGGTATAGCCGGTGCGGGCCACCCAGGCGGGTTGTCCCAGCAGGGTCGTATCCCGGTGGGCAAAGCGGCCTAGGACCTCTAAATCGAGGGGGGTGTGGGGCTGCAGCAGGGTGGCGGCGGCAGGGCCTTGGAGAGAGAGGAGGGCGCGATCGCGCGATTCATCCACTAGGTCTATGCCACGGCCCGCCAGGTGCTCTAGCAACCAGGTCTTGTCTTTGTCGGTGGTGGCGGCATTGACGATTAGCGCTACGGTGTCTCGGTTGTCTGCCGTCCCAGGCTTGAGGTAGACAATCAGGTCGTCGATAATGCCGCCCTGGGGGTTGAGCAGAACCGTGTACTGGGCCTGGCCTGGGGTCAAGCGCTCCAGGTTAGAGGGCACCAGCCGTTGCAGGGCCGCGATCACCCCTGGGCCGATCAGCTCAAACTTGCCCATGTGGGAAATATCAAATAGCCCGGCGCGATCGCGTACCGCCTGGTGCTCGTGTTTGATGCCGCTAAATTGCACGGGCATGGACCAGCCCGCGAACTCGGTCATGCGTGCCCTTTGGTCAATACAGGCGGAGTAAAGCGGGGTTTGCAGTGGGGCCATGGATCAGAACTCTAAAACCACCCAGAGTGTACCGGGTAACGTTGATAACTTCAGGGATAACTTCTGGGACAACAGTGGGTGTTTGCTCCGTGGGCTCCCCCTCAGTTCTTGATGAACCCCCCTAAATCGGGGCGATACCGGGCTACAAACCCGCCGTGGGAGTCGTAGATAGCGATCTGACGATCGATTTGGTGACTGGCGGAGATAATCTGCTCGATCAGCTGCTGGGTGCCGGGGCTAATTTGAGTGGTAAAGGCAAAGGTACCGTCGGCGGCGGGGGGGGTAATGGCCTGGCGTAGGGGTTCGGCGTATTGGCTAGAGAGCAACACCCGAATCTGGCTGGGGTCTTCGCGCACGGTGCAGGGGGTGGCCGAATCGGCACAGAGCTGAGCCAGGGTGGTGGTCAAGGTTTGCAGAGCCACGGCGGTGCTGAGACGGTTTTGGGCATTGGCTAGGGCCGGTTGGTAGGTCTCCAGGAGCACCGCACCTTCCTCGGTCAGAATGGTGTCCGCCGGAATTTGTTGGGCGGTGGCCACCGCCTGCCGCCACTGGGTCACGGCCAGGGTCCACTGGCCCGTGGCTTCGTAGGCCGCGGCGGCCCGAGCCGCCTGCACGGCCTGGTTGTAGTTGTGGGCCCCGGCCTTCTCTAGGGTGGCCCGGTTAGTCGAGCGAGAGAGCTGCTGCTGGTAGTCTTTGAGCTGGGCCTGGGCTTCACCGTAGGCCATGGTGCCGTAGGGAATGAGGGAGAGACCCTTAATGGCAGCCTGCCATTCCTTGGTGGCCAGTTGCCAACCCGCCAGGGAGTTGGCCGTATCCATGCGCTGGCGGGCCAGGTTGCCGGTTTGAATGGCGGTGCTAAAGTTGGCCTCGGCCTCTTCTTCCGCCACGATGCGATTGCCGATGGTGCTGTGGTTAATGCGGTATTCCGACAGCTTTTGCTGGCTAAAGTCAAAGGCGGGACTGTCGGCCGGAATCGTCTCCAGTTGGTCGATCGCCTGCTGCCAGAGCAGGTGGACATTGACCCAGCGCTCGACGGGGTGAGGGGGGTCTTGACTGAGGGCCGCCGCCTCCCGGGCGATCGCCTGGGCTTTAATCAAGGTATCGAGGGCGGCAATGCTGGCCTGGTAGTTTTGTAGGTTGGCCTGGGCTATGTCGTAGTGGGATGACCAACTGGGCACCGGGGTGAGCAGGTCGATGGCCGCCTGCAAGTCTGACTGGGCGGTGGTCAGCTCGTCGCCACTGGGGCTGCCCGCCAGAATACCCTGGGCCAAGTCGTTGAACTCGGTGGCCTGATCGAGGCGAACGCAGCTACCGACCACACAGGGCCGTGATAGGGCGTAGGCAAAGGCCCCGCTACCCACTAAAATCATCGCCGCCAGGCCGTAGCTCCAGTAGTAACGCAGCGATCGCGCCCCCTGGGCCGCCCAATACCGGCCTTGCTGTAGCCAGGGGTGGAGGGCCGGAGGTTGTACCGCCGCATCGGGCAGGGCCAGGGCTTCGTCGCTAAAGGACACCATCGCCGGGGTCGATGGGCTGCCCCCCAATCCCCCCCCGCCCCCTGATGTAGAGGTGCCGTTGGGGCTGGCGATGGCCATGGCAGGAGCATCGCTGCGCTGCACTGCCCCATTCTGGGGCCCATGCTCCGCTCCATGCTGGGGCCAATCATCCCCTCCACCCGTTGACTCCATGGCCCTAGCGGGGGCTCTAGCGGGCCGATTATCCGCCGGAAACAGCACCCGGGCCGCATCGTCGGCTTGCCACGTAAAGGTGTGCATGGCGTAGGGCTGGGGGGCCGCCGTGAGCTGTAAATAGAGCAGCACCGAGATCGCTGGC
>JAIXUR010000255.1 GCA_027483425.1 Cyanobacteriota bacterium
CATGGGTAAGGTGATGGGGCCTGCTATGCAGCAGCTCAAAGGCAAAGCCGATGGCGTTAAGGTTCAGGCTCTCGTCAAGGCTAAGCTAGCCGGTTAAGCCCGAGATGTCGGGCGGGGCAAGGGGTTGCGGTGCAGGGTCTACGGTGCAAGGTGCAAGGTTTGCGGTTCAGGGTCTGGATCTGTGGCTTGCCGTAAACCCCTCACCCCTCACCCCGCTGCGCCCCTAAATTGATCACGCAGGTGGTTCAGCCGATCCTGATCGGTAATCAGTATTTCATCGTAGTTGCGCTGCCACACCGATTGTCCCTGCTGGTTCAGACAGAGATTAATTCGCTTGGCGGCGGCGGCCTTAAACCCGGCAATACAGGATGAGAGCAGCCACGGCTTATGGCCTAGGGCACTCTCGGTCATCCCAGGTTCTGGCAGGCTAGACATCTGCACAAAGACAATGCTTTGCAGACGATTGGGCGTGATCGTCCAGGTATCTAGAACAATGCCCTTGCGGTTGGTGGCCGAGCGCACCCACTCGTCAACGACAATCCGACCACAGTCATTGAGACGCAGCTTACCCTGTTCATAGCCACCCAGCAAAGGCTGCTGCTGAAAAGTAGAGAGCTCAATTAAATAGGCCCTCGGAGCGGTGGAATGGGTCAAGGTGGTTGCCCTCGAAGCGATTATGGCGTGGGCGTTACTGCGTAGGCTCATGGGCGCAAAACCAAGAATTCACCAGTGCCCCTATTGTGCCCAGCCACCCTTGCCGAGGCATCAGCCCCAAGGGTGAACTTACGGTGAGGATAGGGGTTTTGTCGGCGGGCAGCCTCAATTCGTTTTAGCGGGGGGCTCGGGCTGGTTAATGATGTCGTTGATGACGTTATCGACCGCAACGGTTAGGCGGTAGGAAATGGGCGTACTGTCCCGCGAGATCACCACAATTTCGTAGTAGCCCGACTGGGTCAAATCTCCGGCCCAAGTATTTTGGTCAGCACCGGCCAGAATGTGGGGTAGCTCGTCGGTGGGCACGGGAACATACACCGAGAGCCGGGTGCTGTCAGGGGGAGCCTGGAGGTTCAGCCGCAGGAGTTGACCAGCACTGAGATTAAGAATGTAAACCTTGCCCTGACCTGGGTTGAGACTGCCTTCTTGCTGCTGGCTCAAGGCCCCGGCTGCAAACTTGATTTCGGTCAGCGCCTCGCCCCGCTCTAGGGCGTTGACCTGGTCTTGGGCCAGGGCAAACCAGATTTGATCGATTGGGGTTTCGACAAACCCTTCCTTGACCTGGTCTGGAAAGAGCTGATTAAAGCGGGCATTGGCCAGATCGTTGAGGGCCTTGCTGCTGACGTAGAGCTGGTTGACTTGGCGCTGCCAGCGATCGCTGTCGGTGGGGTTATAGCGACCCAGCTTGCTCCGGGCTTCGGTACTGAGGTTGGCCTCGAGGAGATCGAGATTGTCGGTGGCGATCGCATCCCAGGCGGCCCGCAGCGGTTCGTCCTGGGGCTGGTCGGTGAGGGGGGTACCCTGGCGATCGGGGTTTTGTTCGTAGAACAGCTGGTCCGTCAAGCTGGTGAGGTAGGCCCAGTCCACCCCCAGGGCCATGGCGCGATCGCGCAGGGCCTGCTTGCGATCGCGTTCTACGGCGTTAAAGGCCGGGTTCTCCCCATCGCTGTCGTCGGGCACCACCACCTCAGCCCCACCCTGGGCAAACTGATTCAGCGGATCGAGCCACCACCACAGCCACCCCGCCACCCCTAAAATTAGCAGCAGCCCCACCAGAGCAGGCCCGCACCCCGACGACGATTTTTTCTGCACTGGCACCGCTCTAGCCGGGGGGGGCACGGTGGCCGTAGGGTCGTAGGTCATCACCGGGTAGGGAACCGCTGGGGCCGCTGGGGCTGTCGGGGCCGCCCGGTAAGGGGCCGCCGGGGCCGCCACGATGGTAGGTTCTGGCCTGGGCTCTGGCTCTGGAAGCGGGGGCGGCACCATGGGCTGCATGCGCACCGGCATGGGTTGCGCCCAGGCGGCCGCCTGGGCATCGGGATGGGCCAGGTTCAACGCCGCGAGTACCTGACCGGCCGATTCGTAGCGATCGCCGGGGTCGCGCGCCACTAAACGACAGAGCACCTGGGTCAGCGTGGCCGATAGGTCTAACTGCTCTGGCCAGATCCAGACCTGGCGGCGATCGTCGTAGAGCGCATCGGGTTCTTTACCCGTCAGCAATACCAGCGCCGTCATGCCTAGGCCATAGAGATCGGTGGCGGGGCTCACCTGGCCTGACGACAGCTGCTCCTCAGGGACATAGCCAAGGGTGCCTAGACGCGTCACAGTGCCATCGGCGGCCTGGTAGGGCTGGGCTACCCCCAGCTGATAGCGCACATTGACCACCAGCTGATCGACGCCGCCAAAGTCGATCAGCACAGGGCGACCGTCAGCATTGCGTTGAATCAGGTGATCGGGGGAAATGTCACGGTGCACAATGCCAATGCTGTGTAGGTATTGCAGCAGCGGCAGCAGTTGCATTAAAAACTGCACCACCTCGGCTTCACTCAAGTGACCATCGTAGGCTCGGCGGCGTTCCAGCACCTCGCGATAGGTGGGGCCTTCAACGTAGTCTTGCACCAAAAACAGCTGAGCCCCATCCCGCAGCAGTTCCCGAAACCGAGGCACCTGGGGATGGTTGATTTGGTAGAGAATGCTGGCCTCGCGCTCGAACAAAACCTGCGCCTTGTCGAGGGCCAGCTTGCCGGGCACCTGGGGGTTAAACGCTTTCAGCACACAACCTTCTTGAAACCGGTGGGTGTCTTCGGCCAGGTAGGTGTTGCCGAAGCTGCCCTGGCTTAGCTGCCGCAGCACCCGGTAGTGGCCCCCCAACAACCGTCCTCCCTGTCCTGTTTCAGCCATCGGTGTAGATCGTGGTTCCATACATCTGTCACAGATTAGCGCAAAGTCACCCTAGGTTCTGCTAGCAGAGGAGGATGAACATTACCAGGCCCAGATCGCGGCCCAGATTGCGGCTAATGCGGGCAGTCTCTGGGCAAGTAGACCCTCGTCCAGATAGCTCGGCGGCAAATTATTTCGCACCCATGATCGACTTTGATCGGTGGTACCGCATTAACCCATAGTTCTAGACACGGTTCTTTCAAACAAGTTAAAGTGGTACTGACTATGAATTATCTCCCTTGACACGCCCCTGACATGGAAGAGCCAGCTGTCCCTAGGAAGCCAATTACTTCCCTGGAAGACGCCCTTGAGCGCTGCCAGGTACTGGGCATGCGGCTGAGTCGGCAGCGCCGCTACATTTTAGACCTGCTTTGGCGGCACCAGGGGCACCTCTCCGCCCGCGAAATCTACGATCGCCTCAACCAGCAGGGTCGTGAGATTGGCCACACCTCGGTCTACCAAAACCTTGATGCCCTGTCGGAACAGGGCATCATCGAATGTGTAGAGCGCGCCGATGGTCGCCTCTACGGTCATCTGAGCGACTCCCACAGCCACATTAACTGCCTGGACACCAACGAGATTATCGACATTCAGGTGACCCTACCGGCGGATCTGATTGAGCAAATCGAGGCCCGCACGGGGGTCACCATTACCGACTATCGCATCGACTTTTTTGGTACTACTGTTGCGGGTTAGGTCGACCGAGCTGGTCGTCGCAGCGGCTCAGGCTTAGAGGGAGCCAACAACTGCACCATCGGGTCGATCAGCCAGGGGGCTAGTCTCTGGGCCCACAGGGTGGCGTGGCTTTGCCAGCCTACTAAGATTTCAGCCTGACGGCGCTTGAGCCCCCGCACCAGGGCCTCGGCCACCTGGTCTGGGGTCGAGGGCTGTACGCCACGAAACCACTCAAACCCCTGCACCATGTCGGTATCGGTCAGGGAGGGCAGCAGGGCTACCACCCGCACTCGGTGGGGGGCCAGCTCGCTGCGGAGGGCTTGGGTAAAGCCCACAATGGCGAACTTCGTGGCGGAGTAGGTGGCCATGGTAGGGGCCGCCACCTTCCCCATCAGACTCGAGACATTCACAATACAGCCCTCCCGGCGTACCGCCATGCGGCGGCCTAGCAAGCGCGTGACGGTGTACAGACCAATCAGGTTGGTCGAGATTTCAGACTGCACCTGGGGCAGCTTGGCCTGCAAAAACGGGGCCTGGTGGGCCACCCCAGCGCAGTTCACCAGCAGGTGCACCGGGCCGTGGTGCTGCCAGGCCCGGGCAATGACCACGTTGGCCTGGATCGGGTCAGTTAAATCGACCGGCAGCACCACAGCCTCGGCCCCGAGGTGTCGCACCTCGGCCGCCACATCCTCTAGGCGCTGGGTATTGCGAGCCACCAGCAAGATGCGTTGCATACCCTGGCGGGCCAGGGCGTGGGCAATGGCGCGGCCAATGCCGCGAGACGCCCCGGTAACCAGGGCTGTTTTACCGTAAAATTCCATAGGAAACCTCCTGCTGAACCTGAACTAGGTCAGGCAGCGTGATCAAACGTTGATGGCAAATGGACTAAAAACTGAATTAGTAATGATTTGGTCAATGATCCGTGTGCTCAGTACACCCTTAGAAAAAGGGCTACAGCCCCTGGGTTTGGGAGCATGGGGCGATCCTTAGAGGCGCTTTGAAACGGACATTTTCGAGCAGGGCTAAGCTAGTTGAGTGGGGCAGAGGGAGCAAGTTAGCAACGGAAGGTGACAACCCCTAGGGCGCTATTGCTGACTTACTCACCGAAGAAACTAAGGGGTGTGGCTGGGTCATGGATTGGGCTCTCCTGAGCGAAAGACTATCCGAACCATTGACTCAGACCTTAACACCGGGATCAGGCACCGACAACAATCCTGAACGAAGTCGTTGAATTGTAACAGTGCTTATCAGGATTCTCAGAAAGGGTGCTTTTGGGAACCTTACCTTTCCCCAGGCCATTTTTTATAGCCGACAGAGAATTGCCTGTTTACAAAGACCGAGGGGATCCAAAGACTTCTATGAGAGCGCTAGCAGTCGGAAACCTCAACCTGAGAAGACCGCTTTGTAGTTTAAATTACGTATCGTTGTGTTACGAGAGATGAAATAAGCTAGACAAATTCTTCGATCCAGGCATTTGTTGCCCAGCATTGGAGCAAAGGATCCATAAACTGGACGGAACACGAGCAGGGGCCTGGTGAGTTGGATTCATCACCCATACCCAAAATCTGATGTTTTGGGATGGAATAGGCTAAGACCTAACGGTACCCTACGGTTATTCCCTGCATTCCCTAGTTTGCGTTGCCTATGCCCCCTCGCGATATCTTGATTCTTTCTAACGGGCCGGGGGAAATTTCGACCTGGGTGCGCCCGGTGGTGCAGGTGCTGCGATCGCACCTACCCGATCACACCCAGACCCGCATTTCGGTCGTGCTGTCGCCCTGCGCCAATGCCTCGGGTCGTGAAGCGGCGATCGCCCGCCGCCTGGTAGGGGTCGATCGCGTCCAGGGGCCAGAGCACTTCTTCCCCTTTTTGCTGGCGGGCAAGACGGCAGAGCCCTGGGACTGGCACCCCCAGGGGGTGGTGCTGTTTTTGGGCGGCGACCAGGTGTATCCGGTGGTGATTGGCAAACGCCTGGGCTACCGCACGGTGATCTATGCCGAATGGGATGCCCGCTGGCACCGCTGGGTCGATCGCTTCGGCTGTATGACATCCACCATTGTGGACGCGGCCCCTGCCCAGTATCGGGCTAAGTGCGCGGTGATTGGCGACCTGATGGCCGATGTCCAGGGCGATGCGGTGAGTGGGCAGGCGGTGCGCGATCGCCTCCAGCGTCAGCCCGGCTACGACCTGATCGGCCTGATGCCCGGATCCAAAAAAACTAAGCTCAGCATCGGTCTGCCCTTCTGTTTGAGCACCGCCGAGGCGATCCACCGCCTGCGCCCCCAGACCCAGTTTGTGATCCCCCTAGCGCCGATGCTCTCCCTAGATGCCCTGGGCCAGTTTGCCGATGCCGACCACAATCCAGATATTCGTTTGTTTGAGGGGGCCACTACGGCGGAGCTGGTGGAGACGAGTTCACCCCTGCCCTGCCTGCGCACCCCCAGCGGGCTGGAGATCTGGCTCTGGCAGACCCACCCCGCCTACGACGTGATGGGCCAACTGACGTTCTGCATTACCACCGTGGGGGCCAACACCGCAGAGCTGGGATCCCTAGGCATCCCGATGATTGTGCTACTGCCCACCCAAAAGCTAGAGGTGATGAAAGCCTGGGACGGCATTCCGGGGCTGCTGGCCAACCTGCCCCTGGTGGGGGATGGTTTCGCCAAATTCATCAACAGGTTCATCCTGCGACAGATATATAAGGAGGGGCGGCTGTTTGCCTGGCCGAATATTTGGGCCAAACGGGAGGTGGTGCCCGAGCTGATCGGGCCGCTCAAGCCCCAGGATGTCGCAGCCCAGGTGGTCAACTACCTAGAGGATCCCGAGGCACTGAGGGCCATGGAGCAGGAGCTGCGATCGGTGCGGGGCGAAGCCGGGGCCTCGGTCAAGCTGGCGGCCATGGTCATTGAAGAGCTGAGGTCTTAATGGGAAAATCAGCGCAGCCCACCTATGGTTAAGACACCTATGACTCAATCTACCCTCTGGGGCCCGGTGTGGAGCCTGGCCTTCATGCAAGGAGCTATTACTCTGCTGTGGGTGGTTTATAACCTCTACCTGGTGCAGATCCTCACTCAACTGGGGTTGTCTCAGGAGCTGGCCGTAGGGCTACTGGTGATTGAAAACCTGCTGGCCATGGTGGTAGAACCCTTGATGGGCAGCTTCTCTGACCGGCGACAGCACCAGATCGGCACTCGCCTACCGCTGATTAGCCTGGGAGCCGTACTGGCGGCAGGCCTGTTTGGGGTCATCCCTACGGTACTGGTGTGGGGGCAGGGACCACTGCGTTGGGGGCTACCGCTGCTCCTGATCGCCTGGGCAACGGCCATGGCCGTCTTTCGCAGCCCGGCTCTATCACTGCTGGGGCGATATGCCCTGGGCACCCAGTTGCCCCAGGCGGCCAGCATTCTCACCCTGGTGGGAGGGTTGTCAGGAGCCCTAGGGCCATTAGCGGGCCAATTCATTCTGGGCCTAGGGCCGTTTGTGGCCTTTACCTTGGGGTCGGCGGTGCTGTTGCTGGCCACCCTGACTCTTTGGTGGGCGGGGCCTAAGGGCACTCTGGAGGCTTCCCCAGGGACGGCGCGCAGCGACTTGGGTAATCGACTGGGAACGGGGCCTCGTCCTGATGGCCCGCTGGGCTGGGCTGGACTGGGCCTGGTATTTGGCACCGGGGTAGGGGTGAGCCTGGGGTTTCGGTTAGTGATGGTGGCGTTTCCGACGGCGCTGGCGCAACGCGTCCCGGAGGCCAATACTCCCCTGGTATTGGGCACTCTATTTGTCGCCTTGGCCCTCACAGCGCTTCCGGCCGGGCAGTTGGCTATGGGTCTGGGCAATCGTCGGGCTATGGTGCTGGGTCTGAGCGCCATGGCGAGCTTGGCCATTTTAGTGGGAGTGGTCTCTAGTACGGCAGCCGGCATGGTGCTAGCGGCGTTGTTTGGGGCGGCCCTAAGCCTGGTATCTAACGGTACCCTGCCCTTTGCCCTAGCCATGGTGCCACCGACTCGGGCGGGGATAGGCACAGGCACGTACTTCAGCGGCGGTGCGCTGGCCGCCAGTGTGGGAGGAGGGCTGTTTAGCGGCAGTGGGCTGCCCCCGACAGTGATTACCCTGGTCGCCGCGTTATCGTTTTTGCTGGCGGGGCTCTGTGTAGGGTTTAGCGGGCGGTTTCGCCAGCATTAGCGGGGGATGAGACATGGGAGCTCAAGGCCTCAGGTGCGGGCCCGACTTTACCCCTGAGGCTGAGTCCCTAAACCCTGGACAGGTGATCAGGTTGGCGGGTGACTTCTAGATAGACGTGCTCTAGTTTGACCGGGCTACGGGCAATCGAGTCGAGGGGAATGCCCTCAAAGCGGTGGATGAGATCCTTGAGCTCGAGCTGGTCGGGTACCCAAAAGGCCAGGTCGCCGCCGTAGTGGCGGTGGGGGTAGCCCAACTGCTGGGCGCGGGCGATCGCCCCCTCGGGATCAGTGGTTTCAACGGTGACAATCTCGCGGGCGGGAATGCGCGATCGCAGCTCCTCCAGGGTGCCTTCGGCCAGCAGCTGACCCTGGCGCAAAATGCCCACCCGCTGGCACAGTCGCTCGACCTCATCGAGCAGGTGCGAGGTCAACAGCACCGTGACGCCCATGGATTTAAACTGCCGAATCAGCTGCCACAGCTCCTGCCGCGCTTCTATATCTAGCCCCGTGGTGGGCTCATCGAGAATGACCAGCTTGGGGCGGTGCAGCATAGCCGCCGCCATGCTCAGCCGTCGCTGCATGCCGCCGCTGAGGCGCTCGACGGGGGTATGCTTTTTATCCATCAGGTTGACGGACTCCAGGCAGACATCTACCCGCCGTTTGCAGTCCTGGCGGGCAAGCCCGTAGAGGCGACCAAAAAAGAAGAGGTTGTCGCTACAGGTCAGGCTGCCGTAGAGCAAGTTGCTCTGGGGCATGACCCCCACCCAGGCCTTGGTGGCCTCTCCGGCCGGGCGATCGCCAATGGAGACCGACCCGCTATCGGCCTTGAGCAACCCGCAGATAATGTTGATGGTGGTGGTTTTGCCCGCCCCATTAGGCCCCAACAGACCGTAGATTTCCCCAGGCTGTAAACTCAGGCTGAGGTTTTGCAAGACCGGTTGGGAGCCGTAGCGCTTACACAGGTTGTCGAGTTTTAGCATTCGGGTCTACAACTTTGGGGCCGGAGGTGGCTACCCCCCCTTACCGTTAGCTATGCTCAAGACGGGAGGCAGGGAAACGCCCCTGTATCTTATCAGTGAGGACCCTATGGCTGGCGATCGTGACTTGGTCTTAGCCGCAAACAAGGCTTTTTACCGCTCCTTTGAAAAAAAAGACCTCGAGGCGATGGAGGCCGTCTGGTCGAAGGGCATGGGCTGCCTTTGCATTCACCCCGGACGGGATGCCCTCAAGGGCTGGGCTGAGATCCGTGACGCCTGGGAGCGCATCTTTCAAAACACCAGCTACCTCGAAATCGACACCGATATCCTCACCGTCGAGGTCAGCGGCGACCTAGCCTACGTGGTGCTGATCGAAAACGTGCTGCAAATTAGCGGCGGCGAGGCGGGAACCGATCGCTTCGGGAATCGCCGCCTGGAGGCCCGATCGATGGCCACCAATGGGTTTGAACGTATAGCAGGACAGTGGTACATGATCCACCACCACGGCAGCCCAGTGGTCGATTGAGGGCGATTTGGTCTCCAGGAGACCAAATCGCCCTCAATCCACAGGCAGGCCCAGCCTGAGAGGGTGTTTGAAAAGGGTTGTCCCAGGTCTGATTTGCCACCAAGAGACAGCAAAAACGCTGATTTTTGAGGACATTAGCCTACGACCTAGGTATAACCTGAGACGCTCTTTGATTTTCAAACACCCTCTGAAGTTAATTTTTGCGGCAACTTTAACCCCAGTTAATCTAGAGCCGGTACGCTACAAATACCTTGTATGGCTTGAGGAGCAACGACGTTGAGTAGCTTTAGCTCAGATTTGATCAATCGAGACTACGAAGTCAAAATCGGCGACTACTTTAGTCGTGGCTGGGAAATTTTCAAGCAAAAAGCGCTGCTCTTTGTCCTGTTTACCCTTCTGCTTGTTCTACTCTCGGTTGTCTTGTCTGTCTTACCCTATCCGTTGGGTTCCAGCAGTGAGGATGGTTCCAAGGTAGGCATCCTCAACATTGCCTTTAATGTGATTAGCCCAGCCCTAACGGCAGGCTACTATTTTGTGGCCTTCCAGCTCGCTCGGGGTCGTAGCGCTGTCTTTGGCGACTTCTTTCAAGGGTTCAATAAGTTTTTGCCGATCTTTCTCACCTCCTTGGTCTCAGGCATTCTCATCGCCATTGGGTTTGTGCTGCTGGTCTTACCCGGCATCTATCTAGCGGTGGCTTACCTGTTTGCCCAGCCCCTCGTGATCGATAAAGGGGCCGACTTTTGGCAAGCGATGGAAACCAGCCGCAAGCTGATTACCAAAAAGTGGTTCTCGTTCTTTGGGCTGCTGCTGGTGCTGTTCCTACTGAACCTGGCCGGGGCGATTCTCTTGGGCGTGGGTCTACTGGTCACCATCCCCCTGTCGTCCTGCATCCTAGCCGCCGCCTACGAAGACATCGTGGGTCTCAACTCCGTGGCTGACGTTTAAGCCGAAAAAGTCACCCCAGGTCATCACCCTGAGGATAGACACGGTCAGACTGCGTCCATCCTCAGCACACTATTACCCAGTCTCGCCTCGCTTTACCATCCATTCGTTAAGGAAGATGTTACAAATGCGTCCGGAACGACGCATTTGTTTACGTTTAGACTTACATTAGGGGGTGGCTGATCGCCATGCTACTTGGTTGTAAAGAGTGGATATTGGGTTAAACCGCCATGAGCAATCTCTGGAAGGCTCGGCTGCAAAAGCTGAAGCCGGTGCGACTCAAGGCCGTAAAACTGACGCCGTTGAACCCGCAGGCATTGCGGTGGTCCAAGACCGGGCCCCTAGGATCAGTGTCCTGGGCCAAGATCGAGGGTCGCCGCCTTAAGGTATTGGGTGGCCTAGCCTTTGCTGGGCTGGTATGCATGCAGGTGTCGGCGGCTCCCCTGGGCGGGCTGATGGGCAAGTCAGGGCAAAATACCCTGAGCCCGGCGCTCTGGCAAACCACTGGCATGGTGCGTCAGTCCATCGTCGATCTGTACCGGGCGCGGCGAGTGCTGGCTCAGATTGCGGCAGCGCCAGGGTCTGGAGCCAAACCGGCCGGTGCCCCAGCCGCTGCTAGCTCGACCCCTAAAGCAGCTCCAGGCCCAGAACCCTCGAACTCCAAGACTGGGGCCAGCAACCCAGCCGCTAATTCTCCGGCGGCGGCCAGTACCTTGCCCCAGCCCACCGCCCCCCCGACCGCCAATGGCGGGGCTAGCGTTGCTTTCGACCCCAGTAAAACCATCGACACCAACTTGGAAATGCGGGTGGCGATCGCCAAAAATGCCTCTAGCCTAGAGGTCGCCACCTCCGTAGACGGCTACTTGATGGATCTCAACGGCCAAAACTACTGCAACCTGGCCGCCCAAAAAAGCATGGTGATTACCCCCGGCAGCTCCGGGATAACGGCCGGTAGCTGCAATCTCACCAAAACCGTGTGGCTAGAGCCCGGCGAAGGGGGATACGTCTACGTCGGCGATAGCTGGTACAAGGGCCGTGTGCTGCTGCTCACCGATGGTGCGGGCCTGATGGCCGTCAACTTTGTGCTCATGCACGACTATCTCAGCAGCGTAGTGGGCAGCGAAATGTACGTTGACTGGCCCACGGAAGCACTCAAGGCTCAGGCCGTGGCGGCTCGTTCCTACGCCCTGGTGCACCATGTCCGCCATGCCAAACGGGCCTACGACCTCGACAACACCCAGCGCTACCAGGCCTACAAGGGCATTGCCAAAGAAACCAACACCACCCAGGCGGCGGTAGCGGCCACCACCGGCGAATTTATCAGCTACAACGGCGGCATTGTCGAGTCGCTCTATGCCGCCTCGGATGCGATCGTAGAAGCGGCCCACGGCGGCAACGGCATGAGCCAAACCGGTGCCATGGAACTGGCCAATAAGGGCTACAACTACACCGAAATTTTGGGCAACTACTACCCCGGCACCAGCCTGTCTCGCCTAGTGGTGGAATAATCGGGACGCCAAGCGAACAACCATCACACCCGTGGGCTAGACGCGACTAATCGATGCACCTAGCAGTTGCTGTCGGCCTTGATTTCCCCATCACTCGATTCCCATCACTCGCCTCCTGGGGGGGCGAGTTTTTATTGCGAAACGTACTACACATGTCACACGTGTCGCCCTGCCTGCACTACTTAGCGAGGGCAGCCAAGGAGGCAAATTAGCCATGTCTATTTTAGATACACCCATACAGGTTGTTCTAGACAGCAAACTCTACCCCGGCATCGGGGTGATCCATGCCGTGGTACAGCCCGGTTTGGAATGGGTCGTGCGCGTCAACGGCGTGTACTGGACAGCCCGTGCCGCCGCTGGCTACAGCTTTCAGGCGGGCGATGCCATTCGACCGATCGATCGCCAGGGCAACACCCTGCTGGTCGAGCCAGCCTAGGCCCGCCCATCTATGGGGGAACCTGGCCGTTCAGGATTTAAAAAATAGTCAAGTCGATTCGGTCACAAATGGGTGCCTTCACCGACTACCCCATAGATGGTCCAATTTTCTGCAACGTTCGTTAAAGGCATAGATCCATGGTTGTTCATTTCGTTCCGACCGATACCGATACTGACGATATTCCGGAGCGATTGCGCTCTAGGAGCTGGATTGCCAGTGCCCTGCGATTTGCTCGGCAGCGCACCCATAGTCCCAAACAATTGCGATTTAAGGATTGGTTAGCCAGCACAATGCGCTTCACTCGACGCATGGCTGAGCGCCTGAGCAAGCTCATCAAGCAGCCACTACAACCTGGCTTCACCCTGCTGCCCCCCCGGCACAATCGATGCAAGCGGCTCAATAATCTGCCATTTCCGCTAGAGCACACCACAGCCCTAAAACCGATCAATCTCGATTGGTATATGTTCTTCACCATTAGCCCGCCGCCCATCCGACGAGGTATAAAGCATGACTAGGATTGACGAAAATATACCCCAGGAAAACGAGTTCTTAACCGTTGATGATCTGGTCTACGAATTTATCGCAGCCGTTAGTTATTTGCTGGTGCCCGACGAGTTTAAAGGCACCGCACTGTATAAATTCTTGATTCGCTTTGCTCGCCAGTGGCAGATTGCCCATATTGACCTTGATGACGTGGTGATTGAGGGAGTCAAACGGGGCATTGAGTACATTCGAAGACACGGCCAGCCCATCCAGAAGCCGGAAGCCTGGCTGCGCCAGGTCTGTCTGAATATCCTCAAAGGCAGCGTTGATAGGGCCATTAAGGAAGAGCGCAAAGCAGCTATGGTGACAACCCTAGCGCAACACCCTAAAAGCCCACTCATAGAATCCGAACTGATTGAACAATTGGAGTATCTTGAGGCCGCCCTCAATCAAATTTCAACCGATGATCAGACCCTCATTCGCATGAAATTTCTCCATCGCAAAACCTACGAACAAATTCGTCACCACTACAAGCTGATGGCTGAAGGGGCTTCTGTACCGTCGATTCAAGCCTTGCGCAAGCGAGAATCACGTGCCCTCAAGCGCCTTAGAGTTCACTTCCTGAAGCTGTATGAAGGAGATGCCAGCCACGTGCCTTGAGCTACGACTTAATATCAAGCACCAGATACTCTTAATTCATCCGAAATTCATGATTGATGAATTGATTCATTATCTAGCGGACAGTATTTTGAAAGAGTCTGGTGCTTCAGTTGTATCACAATTAACATCATGAAAACTCCCACTCTGGATCAACAATTTCTTTCTTCTCTCAGCCCAGATCAAAAAGGCCAGGTGTGGAATTATTATCGGTTGATCACCCATCGAGATATAGAGTTTGATCAACAGGTTGAACAAATCACTCAGGTTTGGAGCCACGCCGAAGACGATGATCGCCTGCTTGAATGGCTGGAGTTTATCGACTATGTCTATAGCGATGTTGACGACGCCGATTTGCCCACGGCCGCCAAGCGAGCCTATCTGAGCGAATACCTGACCGAAAAAGTCGGTCTACCGCCCAAGGATGATAGTTCCTATGCCCCCTTATTTTTGGAGTGCCCCCAGGGCAAAGGTTTCGTAGCCGTTTTAAAAGATAGCCAAGTGCCCTATGACTCTGCTACGTTTCAACAGCAACGGTGTAAAAACTGCGGCTACGAGTATGGTCAACATACCAAGGCCGCTCTGGGTTTGCCCTGGCCCGATGCCTGAGACCCGATGCCTGAGACCCGATGCCTGAGATCAGAGGCTATGTCGGTATTCCAGCCCCTGCCGATCGCAGCAATAGCCGCCTGTCCTGGTTTACAGGGCAGGCGGTTTTTTAGGGGCCTGGCCATCTCACTGGCCAGGCCATCTCATGGAAAAACGGTGGCGGTCAACTGTTGCTGGATTAGCGCGGTGAGCTCCGCCGCCAGGGGCTGATAGTCGGCGATCGCCCCCAGGGGCTCCATGGGCAGCACCAGGCTCACCGCCACCCAGGGGGTGAGGGCTCGGCGGGTGAGCTGAGACCACTGATTAGCCCAAAACCAGTGCCCTGGCGAGGGGTGTCCACCGCTGGGCAGGGCGTACCACTGCACCACCGCAACGCTCTGGCGATCGCCCCAGGCCCGAAAGAATCGAGCATTCACCGGCCCAGCACCGGGGGAGGGGGCCACCTTCAACCTCCGGCGCGACTCAATCCGCCAGTGTTGGGCACCGCTGACGTCCATCCATTCCAGCTGGGGCTGGTTGCTGTGCCAGGGCTGGGGCTGGGGCAGCAGCAGCAGCGCAAACTGTCTCGGTCAGCGCCTGGCCCAGCACAAAGTCTCCCTGGGCGATCACAGCACTCATGACCCCGTGAATTGCCTCCTGCAAAGGGGCATGTTGCCAGGCCAAATCTACAAACGGAATCGTGGGTTGAG
>JAIXUR010000483.1 GCA_027483425.1 Cyanobacteriota bacterium
GTCGTCTTATGCGCACCCTCTACGCAGGCCCCCCGTGGCCCCACCCAGCGGTGATCGATGCCATCACCACCGAAGCGCCCTACCTGCGCTCTACCCTGGGCGTCATCCCCAACACGCCCCAGGTCAACCCGCTGACCTTCGATTTTTATGGAGCGTCCCGTGACTTTCAGGTGTATAGCCGCGAGGTGGGGTTTAACCCCGACTTCGTGCCCCTAGATGCCCGGTCGATGGTCTGGATGCTGACCAAAACCGACGACCAGGGCCCGACCACCGAGGCTAAGCTGGCCCTGGGCAATCTGGTAACCCAGGGTTCAGAGTTTCGGGTGGCGCAAACCTGGCCCTTACCCGACGGATCGACCCTCTCGCTGCACCACCAGATCCAGCCCCCGGTGGAGATCACCCCCAGTATGGCTGGCACGCTGGAATCCGTAACCCTGACGGCGGTTATCGTCCCCTCGACGGTGGCTCCAGGCCAAACCATACCCGTAACCTATGAACTGCTGGGGCCGTGGGATGCGCTCCGCCATGGAATTTTGGTGCTGAGCTGGCAGCCCACCGAAGGCGATCCCAACACCGTTGCCTGGATCCATGACCATGGCATTGGCCTGGGGCAACTCATGGCTCAGCCAGAGGACGAGCTAGAGACCCAATCCTTTAGGGTGGTGGAGCAGTTGGGGATGGTGTTGCCAGAGACCCTGGCCCCAGGCACCTATGGTCTACGCGCTGAGTACCTAGACCGACGCACGGGGACGGCCCAGCCTCTGGCCGTACCGGCGGTAACCCTGGTGGTCGATCCGGCGGCGGCCCCGGTTACGGCCCCAGAGCCTGACCTGGTGGGGGTGTTACACCGTCTGAGTCAGGGCCTGGCCCGCCGAGAGATCGATCCGATTTTTGCTACGGTGGGGCGCATTAACCAGTACGACCCGATTCAAGACTATTTGGTCCAGGCCGAGCTGGCCATGGCCTACCGGCTGACCCAGGATCCAGACCAATTGACCTGGCTCTATACCCAGGTCATGGCCCAGGTGTTGCAGCAGGATGACCAAGGGGCGATCGCCACCCTCAACCACCTCACCGCCGTCGCCCCCGACAATATCTATCACTGGCTCTACCTGGGGTTTGTGAACCTCTACGCGTGGCAACCCCGCCAGGCCGATCGGGCCCTAGCCCATGGGGCTAAACTCGATCCCACCCTGCCGGAACTCCAGGCGCTCCAGGCCGTCGCGGCGCTCCAGCGATTCAATCTATGGCAGGCCTGGCAGCACCTGCGCCAAAGTGGTTTGTTGACGTGAAGGATACATTTTTAAGGATAAATTCGCAAAAGCTTTTTAGGCTTGAATGCTAGGATCTGCTAGGTGAACATGCTCAGAGGGCCTGCTGTGATCCGTTCTGCCACTTTGCCAATGCAAACCCCGTCGCTGCCTCACTTTGGAGACAACAATCGCCTCAAGCTTTTTTCGGGCTCAGCCAATGTAGACCTGGCGCGAGAAGTGGCTCGCTACCTGGGTCTCGATCTGGGCCCTATGGTGCGCAAGCGCTTTGCCGATGGCGAAGTCTATATTCAGATCCAAGAGTCGATTCGCGGCTGCGACGTATATTTAATTCAGCCCACCTGCTATCCGGTGAACGACCACCTGATGGAACTGCTGATCATGATCGACGCCTGTCGGCGGGCCTCGGCACGGCAGATTACAGCGGTGATTCCCTACTACGGCTACGCTCGGGCCGATCGCAAGACCGCTGGCCGCGAATCGATTACGGCCAAGCTGGTGGCCAACCTGATGACGAAGGCTGGAGCCAATCGGGTGCTCGCCATCGACCTACACTCTGCCCAGATTCAGGGCTACTTCGATATTCCCTGCGATCACGTCTACGGCACCCCGGTGCTGATTGACTATATCGCCAGTAAAAAACTAGAAGACCTGGTGGTGGTTTCCCCCGATGTGGGCGGCGTGGCCCGCGCCCGCGCCTTCGCCAAGAAACTCAACGATGCACCCCTCGCCATTATCGATAAGCGCCGCCAGGCCCACAATGTGGCGGAGGTGATGAATGTGGTGGGTGACGTGCGCGGTAAGACAGCGGTGCTGGTTGACGACATGATTGACACGGCGGGCACCATTTGCGAAGGGGCCCGCCTGCTGACTCGGGAGGGGGCCCGTCAGGTTTACGCCTGCGCGACCCACGCCGTCTTTTCGCCCCCGGCGGTGGAGCGTCTATCGGCCGGGCTATTCGAAGAAGTGATTGTCACCAACACGATTCCCATGACGGCGACGCGTCAGTTTCAACAGCTGACGGTGCTGTCGATGGCGAACCTGCTGGGTGAAGCGATTTGGCGCATCCACGAAGAGAGCTCCGTCAGCAGCATGTTTCGATAACTGGTTTTGATAAACAAAGCCTGGATGGTTCATCTCAGGCGATTTCTGAAAACTAGTTTCCTCAGTGGTGGGCAGTGCCCACCCTACAGCTCGCTTTGTTTCCTCGCTAGGGCGCAGGGCTCTGCGCCCCTACCGGGGGATCTTCTTGCCCAGAAATTTCCTCAGGGCATCTGCACATCACAACCTGGTCACACTCAGATGCGTTTAGGCATCCTCATCGACAAACTCAGGCCGACCGCTGCCGGGAATCGGCCAGTCGGGGTTTTCGCCGCCAATGTAGCAGGTCTCAATCACCACGTACTCGCGGCTAAACTGCTCGAGGGTGTTGATCAAGACATCTACGGCAAGGGCATCGCTGGTGCCCAGATCCAGCCAGCAGCGCGCCCATAGCCCCTCGTACTGCACTTCGCCCATGTTGTGCATGACCGACAGCATGCTGTTGCTCAACTGTTCTTCGTCGTAGTGCAGGTAGCTGATATCGAGGCCCGTATCTTGCACCTGGAGATTTTCGGCGTTGAAGCCCCCCAATTTACCGATAAAAAACCACGAGGCAAAGACTTCGTCGATATACTGCTGCTCGGTGGTGGAGGGCACGGTTTCAAACTTGAGCCAGATCCATAGGTTAAAGAAGTCGCACTCGCGAAATTCAACCTGCATAGTTAAGACCTATAGTGCATCCTTCAGCATAGGGCTTAACCAGGCGATCGGTGACATTCTCGGGTACTGGCCCGGCGTTGCCGGGAAGCTAAGGGCCGCGCCAGACAATAAGGTACCAATCGTCATCTTGCCTATTGGTGCATTGCTGCGCGAATGCCCCTTGTATCTTTGCGATCGCGCTTGGGTTCGTAGGTTCTATCTCGTCACCTCCAGGAACTGACGCCATCTCCAGCGCTAACTGAGCACCCATCTCCTAGCCCGTCAAAGGCGTAGTTCAAAACCCGGTAACACGGCTTCGCCCGACAAAACGGTGGGCATTGAAACCAGCTGAACCGCTTGCCCAGTCCGATA
>JAIXUR010000088.1 GCA_027483425.1 Cyanobacteriota bacterium
TAGTGCTGGGCTAGGGCGGCCACGGCATCGGCCCAAGCTCCATCAGGCAGCGTCGTAAGGCACGCTAGGGGCTGATCCGCTGCGTCAGCCACCGCCCAGGCCACCGGTGGCTCGGGTAGCTGAGCGATCGCCTGCACCCACCCCGCTACGCGATCGCCGCTGAGCTGATAAAGCGTTTGAAGCTGCCCCAGATCCTGGCGGGCCGCCTGCACCAGCGCTGGGGGTAAGGCGGTCAACCCATGGCGCTGGGCCTGGACGGTGAAGGGGTTTTCGGCGTAGGCAATTTGCCGCAGCAGGTGGTGTCCCCAGCTTTCCCCCTGGGTGGCCAAGGCTTGAAACCAGGTGCCATAGGCCCTGAGACTGGGGCCGACATCGCCGCTGGTCAAGGCCGTTAACAACGCCAAAAAAGCCTCCCCTACAGGGGTGTGAAAGACACCCCCGTAGAGCAACAGCCCATCGATGCGTTGGCGATAGCGCTGGAGGTCACCCTGGGCGGCGGCGAGATCGGGCCTGGTATCGGTATCGTTCAAGTTTCGATGTCAGCCTTCATGCGCTCTAGGGTTTGCTGCATCTGCTGAAACATCAGATCGGGGGTCATGCCAAACTGGCCCAGCTGGGTTTTGAGCTGCTCTACGGTCATTTTGGCCATAAAGTCTTCGGATAGCTCAAAGCGTTTCATGAAGATGTGGTAGCGCTCCATCATGGCTTCCATTTGGGCGATGTACATCTTCTTGCCCTCACGGTCGAACTTGCCGTAGTTGCCCCCCAGCTGTACCAGCGATTGATAGTCCTGGAACAGCTGCATGGCTTCTTGTTGGACGATTTCTGAGTCGAAGAATCCCATAATTCTGTGCTGAGCCCTAATGTGAGCAAGGTCGCCACACCCCGGCGCCACACCCCGGTGGGCAACCCGAAGTCATTTATACCTAGAAGCGTAAGGTTTGAGTTAACCCCCAGCCAAGGGTAGATAACCCTACTTAGATTGTTCCAGCTTAATGACTCATCCAGGGTTTGGACATGACAGGCCTCCTGGGCTGAGTTCATCGTCCTTGATCAGGATCCTGGATGAGATGGAACACTCTTGGGACAATTCTGGCAACAATCTGGCCACAAAAATACCGAAGAATTTTGCTTCCTGGCCGGGGCGCAGGGTTCTGCGCCTCTACCGGGGGTATTTTCTGGGCCAGAAATCTCCTGAGTCGTTAGAATTTGCCCTTGGGCGCTAGAATCGTATAGCTGATTGGCGGTCATTGTTTGATGCCACCAGCACGCTGTACGTTCGAGAGAAACTCCATGTCACAAGGTCAAGGATTTGGGTTTGGGCTAGGCAAGATGAAGGAGCTGACCGAAGCCTTCAAAAAAGCCCAGCAGATTCAAGAAGGGGCCAAGCAGCTGCAGGAAGAGCTGGAGCAGATGGAGATTGAAGGCGAGGCGGGCGGTGGCCTGGTGAAGGTGGTCATGAGTGGCAACCAGGAACCCAAGGGTGTAACCATCTCCCCCGAGGCCCTGACCGAAGGTGCCGAGGTGCTCTCTGACCTAGTGGCCACTGCCATGAAAGATGCCTACGAGAAGTCAACCGCCACCATGCGCGATCGCATGGAACTCCTCACCGGCGGCCTCAACCTGCCTGGCTTGTAAGGCTCCGGTTCCATCACCATGACCACTCGCCTGTTGTTCGTGTGCCTGGGCAATATTTGCCGATCGCCTTCGGCAGAGAATATTATGAATCATCTGATTCAGCAGCGGCAGTTGGGCGAACGGTTCCTGTGCGACTCAGCCGGTACCGCCAGCTACCACACGGGTAGTTCTCCCGATCGCCGCATGGCCCAGGCGGCCCAGGCCCAGGGCATTGACTTGGTGGGTCGGGCCCGCCAGGTTACGGCCCATGACTTGGCTCAGTTTGACTACGTTCTGGCCATGGATCGCCAGAATTATCGCGACCTGCTGGCCCTGGATCCGGTTGGTCAGTACAGCGATCGGGTGCGGTTGATGTGCGACTTCTGCCGCCGCCACCCCGATCAGGAGGTGCCCGACCCCTACTACGGCGGCCCCGAAGGGTTTCAATACGTGATTGATCTCCTGCTAGATGCCTGTGAAGGGTTGCTCGACTACGTTCTAGACCATCCTGTGGCCCCGTCCCGCTAATAGCCAGTTTTATTCCCTGTGACCGTAAACCGTTTTTCCCCCACAGCACCCCTGCGGTTGACCCTCTGGCGATGGCGGTGGGGGTTAAGCTGGCTGTGGGGCTTACTCGGGATGCTGCTGTTGGCCAGCCCAGGGCAGGCGGCCGACCGGCTGCTGGTGTCCTTTGGCCTGTTGGAGCGCTCCATTCCCATTACTGACCTGGAGCGGTTTGCGGACACGGGCGAGTTAACGCCCCAGCTGCGGATCTATAGCCAACAGCTACAGCTCTCTGAGGAGCAGCTCCAGCAAATCCGGCAGGTGCTGGCCTCCCGGGCTAATCTGAGCCCGGTGGCGGTCGCTCAGTTTCTCTATACCGAGCAGGGAGTACTGCTGCTAGAGCAGATTGGCCGGGTGGTGCAAACCCCCGTGCGCCAGGCCAATGTCCAGGCCCTGCGGGGGGCGCTCATTTTAGCGGCCGCTGATCCTGACGCGGGCTTGAGCCTGCTGAATGTGCTGGAGATATACCCCGCCGAGGCCATGCGGATTGATCTCGGTGGGGGACTCACCATCGCCCAGGAGGTGAACCGGGCCATTTTACAGTCGGAGGCCGCCTTTGAGCAGGTGCGGGCCCTGGCCGCCCAAGCCGCCGAGGCTAACCCGGTCGAGTTTGGGGCCCTGCTGCAACTGGTGCAAGACGAGCGTCAGTATGGGGTGGAGCGCATTAGCGTGGTGGTGCCTGGGGTGCCCAACCTGGTTCAACTCTATCTACCCCAGGCTCAGCCTGGACGGCGTGGGGTACCGGCCCAGGGATTTCCGCTGGTGGTGATTTCCCACGGGTTGGGGGGCACCAGTGACAGCTATACCTACCTGGCTGAGTATTTGGCCACAGGCGGCATTGCCGTAGCCACCATTGAGCATGCCGGCAGCAATGACCAACAGCTCTATGCCCTCCTGGCCGGGCGATCGGATGCGGTGATTCAAGACGAAGAGTTTCTGCGCCGCCCTCGGGAGGTGTCGCTTACCCTAAATACGCTGAGCTACCTGAACAGCAGCGATTCGCCTCTGAAGGGGCAGCTCAACCTAGACCAAATCGGGGTGGTGGGTCAGTCCTTCGGCGGCTACACCGCCCTGGCCTTGGCCGGGGCCACCTTTGACCTCGAGGGGTTAGCGGCCAACTGCCCTCCCAGCACCATCTCCTTTAACCCATCGCTGCTGTTGCAGTGCCAGGGGGCGCGCTTGGGCGACCCGGGCACAGATCTGGGCGATCCTCGGGTGAAGTCTATTTTTATCATGAACCCCATTGGTAGTGTCCTGTTTGGGGAAACCGGCTATGGTCGGATCGCGGTGCCTGTGATGATCGTGGGGGGGACGGCCGACACCATAGCACCGGCCTTTCCAGAGCAAATTATGCCCTTTGGCTGGCTCACCACCCCGGAGCAGTACCTGCTCCTGATTGACCAGGGCACCCACTTCTCCACCATTGGCGATGTGGCCCTCAGCGACCAGCCCTTGCCCATCCCGCCCCAAATTATCGGACCTCGACCGGAGCTGGTGTGGACCTATATGCAGGTCCTGGGGTTGGCCTATTTTAAGGTCACCCTGGCCGGCGATCAGCGGTTTCAGCCGGCTCTCCAGGCGGCCTTTGCCGCTGGCCTAGGGAATGAGGTTTATCCCCTCAGTCTGATCACCACCTTGACGCCCGAGAGCCCAGCCAGTGAGCCACCGGTTCCCCTCGCTCCCCCGTCGCCCTAGGATAAAACCCCACTCTGGCCTGGTATGCTCTCAGAGGTGATATGAGTTCTGGCGATGGCTTCTGGTGCTGCATCGGCTGCAAAGATTGGCTGGCGAGAATGGGTAGCCCTGCCAGCGTTAGGGGTGGAGGCCGTCAAGGCCAAGATTGACACGGGGGCTCGGTCTTCGACGCTCCATGCCTTTGAGGTCACGCGGTTTGAGCACCATGGCCAGGCCATGGTCCGGTTTCAGGCCCACCCGCTCCAGCGCAACGATGATTATCGGGTGATCGCCGAGGCCGCCCTCCTCGAAGAGCGCCTCGTCCGTAACTCCGGTGGACAGACTGAGCTGCGTCCGGTGATTGAAACCTTGGTGCAGGTCGGCGATGCCGTGTGGGCCATTGAACTCACCCTCACCAATCGCGATGAGATGGGCTTTCGCATGCTGCTGGGACGCCAGGCGGTGCGCCGCCGCTACCTGGTTGATCCTGGGCGATCGTACTTGCAGCCCCTTCCCGAACAGCCCCGTTTGGCCCATGATTAGCCCTAAGCACTCTCTCCCCCACGATTACCCCTAAGGCGCCATGAAAATTGCGATTTTATCCAGGGATGCTACTCTCTACTCGACTCGGCGGCTCAAGCAGGCAGGGGAGGAGCGTGGCCATGAAATGCGGGTGATTGACCACCTACGCTGCTACATGAACATTACCTCCCACCAGCCCAAGGTGATGTACCAGAGCCAGCCGCTGGTGGACATTGACGCGGTGATTCCGCGCATTGGGGCGTCAAATACGTTCTACGGGACGGCGGTGGTGCGCCAGTTTGAGATTATGGGGGTGTTTCCGGCCAATACCTCCATGGCGATTTCGCGATCGCGGGACAAGCTGCGATCGCTCCAGATCATGGCCCGCCGGGGCATTGGTCTGCCGGTGACGGGGTTTGCCCACTCCACCAAAGACATCGACGGCCTGGTGGATATCGTCGGCGGTGCCCCCCTGGTGATTAAACTGCTGGAGGGCACCCAGGGCATTGGGGTGGTGCTCGCCGAGACCCAGCAGGCGGCTAAGTCCGTGATCGAAGCCTTTCGCGGGCTGGATGCCAACATTCTGGTGCAGGAGTTTATTAAAGAAGCGGGTGGTATGGATATTCGCTGCTTTGTGGTGGGGGACAAGGTGGTCGCCGCCATGAAGCGCCAGGGTGCCCCCGGCGAGTTTCGCTCTAACCTGCACCGGGGTGGATCAGCCAGCCGCGTCCGCCTCACCCCCGAAGAGCGCAGCACCGCCATTCGCGCCGCCAAGGCTATGGGCTTGCGGGTGGCCGGGGTTGACCTGCTGCGATCAAACCACGGCCCGGTGGTTATGGAGGTCAACTCGTCGCCGGGGCTAGAGGGGATTGAAAAGGCCACCGATATAGACGTAGCGGGCAAGATTATCGACTTTGTGGCCAAGCACGCTGCACCGAATAAAGATCGCGATCGGATTAAATATTAGGGCCTTGCCAGGATATTAACCCTGGCAAGGCCCTAAGTGTCACACCTTCGCCATGGGGCCGCCACTGACCCGCCATACCCCAGGGCTATCGTTGTAGACATCATGCGAGAGCAAACTAAGGAAACAGCAATGAGTAAGGATAGTTTTGGGCATAGTCTGCGGCCTGGGGTCAAGTCGTTGGCCCTGGTGCTCTTGGGAGCCGGGATCGCCACCGCCGGGGGGCAAGCCCTGGGTACCTTGATCAACCCCTCGGCCAATGGCCAACCCACTACCATCGATGCCTTTTGGAACAACGGCTTTTGGAATGACGGTGACTCTCCCACCCCAGAGGGGCCAGGTAGCCAGTCCCAAAACAACGGCCAGAATAACAGCGGCCAGAATAACCTGGCCATTGCCCCGTCGGTCAGCGGCCCCAATGTCATTGCCGAAATTGTGCAACGGGTTGGGCCTGCGGTGGTGCGGATCGATTCTTCCCGCACCGTACAGGCCAGTGGGCCGCCGATGCTGCAAGATCCGTTCTTTCGCCAATTTTTTGGCAACAACCAGCCTGCACCCCAGGGTGATCAGGTGGAACGGGGGGTAGGCTCGGGCTTCATCACCTCCACCGATGGCGAAATTATCACCAACGCCCACGTGGTGGCCGGGGCCGACGAGGTGCAGGTCACCCTCAAGGACGGTCGCAGTTTTACCGGTCGGGTCATGGGTGCCGACTCGGTGACCGACGTTGCGGTGATTAAAATTGAAGCCGACAATCTGCCCACCGTTGCCCTCAGCGACTCAGATCGGCTGCAGCCGGGCGAGTGGGCGATCGCCATTGGCAACCCCCTCGGCCTCGACAGCACCGTGACGGCAGGCATTATTAGCGCCACCGGGCGCTCCAGTAGCGAGGTCGGTGTCCCCGACAAGCGGGTTGACTTTATTCAAACCGACGCGGCCATTAACCCCGGCAACTCTGGCGGGCCGCTGCTCAACCTCAGCGGTGAAGTGATTGGGGTGAATACCGCCATTATTCAGGGTGCCCAGGGTCTTGGCTTTGCTATTCCCATCAACACGGTGCAGCGGATCAGCAGTCAGTTGATCCAAAATGGCCGGGTTGAGCACGCCTACCTGGGCATTCAAATGGTGACTCTGTCGCCCCAGATGAAGGAAACCATCAATAGTGATCCCAACCGCCCCTTTGAGGTCGCAGATGACGCCGGGGTGCTGATTGCCCAGGTGGTGCCCAATTCCCCGGCGGCCCAGGGCGGCCTGCAACCTGGGGACGTGATTGTGGCGATCGCAGGGCAGCCCGTGAAAGATGGTGCCGATGTGCAGCAGGCGGTGGAAGATTCGTCGGTGGGGCAGGATCTAGCCATGACCCTGCGCCGCGAGGGCCGCGAACAGACCATTACGGTACGCCCCGGCAACGTACCGGCTCAGTAATGCATCTACCTAGCGATCCCGGTCGGGGATTGCAAATGCAGGCAGCGCGGCGGTTTCGCCGCGCTTTTTTTGTGCAGTTTTCTGGAGTGGCGCGATCGCCATCTAGGGACGCGGCGAAACATCAGGGCGGGATAACTGCCCCATTGCAGGAGAGGATAGTTTCCCGCTGTTGTAAGATCTGGCCAGAAAAACCCGTTCATCTATGCGGCCCCTTGATCCTGTCGGGTGGGCAGTTGATGGCAGAATCAGCCAATTGCATGGGAATTCTGAGTAAATGTTGGCTCTAGGATGGCTTTTGCCGAGACTAGGAGTAGGTGAGGGTACTGACCTAGTAAATTTTAGGCCTGCTTCTTTTTAAGATAAATCTATGCCTTCATCCCATGCCAGCCTCTATACCTCGACTGAATCGCAGCTAGAAACCTCTGAGCGGTTGCTTCGAGGCGTGGCGATCGCTACCAATGCGCTCCTAACCATTAGTGATTATCGAGACGCTATTGGTGCGGCCCTAGCTACCCTTGGCGAAGCCACCCAGGTCGATCGAA
>JAIXUR010000050.1 GCA_027483425.1 Cyanobacteriota bacterium
CTAGCGGAGAAGCGATGGGAGTCTGGTCCTGACGCCGCCGCCGCACCTGGCCTCGATTAACCAGGGTCGACGGTTAAGAGGTTGTCTGAAAGGCCAAAGAGCGTCTCAGGTTATACCGAGGTCGTAGGCTAATGTCCCTCAAAACTCAGCGTTTTGGCTGTCTCTTGGCGGCAAACTATACCTGGGACAACCCTTTTCAAACAACCTCTAACGGCAGTTTGCCAAAGTCGCCCACGACCCGTAGATCGGGCGAAAAATTGGGGGTACCGGGCCGCTGTACCGCGCATACCTGCCACCCCGCCTGGCGGGCCGCCGCCAGTTCCCCAGGGGAGTCTGACAAAAACAGCAGTTCCCCAGGGTCCAGGCCTAGATCAGCGGCAATGGTTTCGTAGGAGGCCGCCTCTACCTTGGCCCCGGTGGTGGTGTCAAAATAGCCCCGCAGGCAAGGGGTCAGGTCGCCCACGCTGGTGTGGGCAAACAGCAATTTCTGAGCCGCAATGGAGCCTGAGGAATAGATATAGAGGGGTACTCCCTGGCGGTGCCAGGTCTGAATGTGAGCGGCCGCATCGACATAGATGTGGCTGTAGTAGGCTTGGGTGCGGTAGCCCTCCTCCCAAATCATGCCCTGGACGGCTTTGAGGGGCGTCACCTTTTGATCGGCCTGGGCCCAGGCCAGGAGCTGGGCAATGCAGCCCGTCTGGCTGAGGTCTGGATGGCCAACCTCCTGGCGCACCTGGGCCAGAATGGCCTGGCCCTCGGCGGTGGGGGCCACTTTAGCCATGTAGGCCTCTAGCCGCTCTTCGGCGTAGGGAAACAGGGTGTTTTTGACAAAGGCGATATCGGTGGTCGTGCCCTCAATATCCAGCACGATCGCCCCTAGGGGCCGCTGTTCAAACAAAAGCATGGTACTCAGGAAATCCCTTGGCAATGGGGCTACCGGTAAAGTGGGCCACCCAGCCCTCGGGGTTACAAAACAGTCGAATGGCCGCAAACTGCGGAGCATCGCCCATGTCGAACCAGTGGGGGGTGTTGGCGGGTACACCGATCAGGTCGCCAGCGGTGCAGAGGGTGGCATAGACCCGATCGCCCAGGTGCAGGTAAAAGACCGCTTGACCCTCCACAAAAAAGCGCACCTCGTCTTCTTCGTGGATGTGTTCGTCTAGAAACTTTTGTCGTAGCTCGGTCTTTTGGGGGTGTTCTGGGTGCATGCGAATGACATCGACGGTGGCGTAGCCCCCCTCCTGTTTGAGGCGCTCGATGTCTTTGGTGTAGGCGGCGAGCATTGCCTCTGGGGCGGCCTCCGAGGGTAGGGGGGCTTGGGTTTGCCACTGCTCGAAGCGCACACCAACCTGGGCCAGGGCCGATGCGATCGCATCGGGGTCGCGGTACTCATCCAGCAGAGTCGTACCATCCTGATCGCTAAAGATACGAAGTAGGGTCATTGGGGTGGTTCCTTAGTGACGGTTGTCCGGGAGGTGGGAGATGTTTGGTTTGGGGTTTACGGTTTGCGGTTCAGGGTGTTCGGTTTGGGGTTTGGGGTTTAGGGTGTTCGGTCTAACAAAAGGGCTTGTAGGGCACAGCTCACCAGCACTTCCAGGGCTTCGGTGGCCATTCGCGCCTGGGGTACCGTGGCGCCCCAGCTATAGAGTCCATGGCCCGCAATTAGGTAGCCCACCGGGGTCGCTAGGGGCCTCAACCGAGCCAGTACCGTCTCGCTCAGGGCGACCATATCCTGGCTGTTGGCCACGATGGGAATGGCCACGTCTCTATCATGGGTGGTAATCCCCGGAAATGCCTTGAGCAATTCATAGTTTGTTAGCACCAGGGTGTCTTGGCCCCGGCCCAGGAGCCAGCGAGAGAGGCTGACGCCATCAATGGAGTGGGTGTGCAGCACCGCCCCAAGCTCTGGATAGGTGCGGTAGAGACTGGTATGCAGCAGGGTTTCGGCTGAGGCGCGCTGGCCGGGGGTAAGGGGCTCGCCAACGGTATCTACAACCATGATGTCGGCGGGGGTCAGCCGGCCTTTGTCGCGCCCTGACGTGGTGATGGCCACCGTGCCGTCGGCCAGCCGGGCCGAATAGTTGCCGCTGGTAGCCGGTGCCCAACCCTGACCCGCCAGAAAGCTCCCAGCCTCGACGAGAGATTGTGCGATCGCCTGAAACTCCATCCTCAAAACCGCCTTTCCCAGTTCCTTGGAGTCATTACTCTAGCACCAATAAATCTAGAATTCAGACCCTCTCTGGCGTTTCACCCCCCTTTTCGGGACGTTCCTAGCGGCCCTGGGAGCAGGCTATAGTGGTTCTTTACCGCTGTCAGGGGAGCCACCGCCGATGAGTGCCAGCAGCCAGATCGTCGAAATCTTGTCTGCCGAAGAACTGCGCCGCACTCTCAATCGGCTGGCCTCAGAAATTGTGGAACGGGGCGGCGATCTGAGCCGTCTGGTGCTGCTGGGGATTCACACCCGAGGGGTGCCCTTAGCTCACCTGCTGGCCCAGCAGATTCTGCGGCTAGAGGAGGTCGATCTGCCGGTGGGGGCGATCGACATCACCCTCTATCGCGATGATTTGGATAAAATCAGCACCCGCACTCCGGCCCGCACCGAGATCCCCTTTGACATCAGCGATCGCGTCGTGGTGCTGGTCGACGACGTGATCTTTAGCGGCCGCACCATTCGCGCTGCCCTCAATGCCGTCATTGACTACGGACGTCCCAGTGCGATTCGGCTGGCGGTCCTGATCGATCGGGGCCACCGGGAGTTGCCCATTCACCCCGACTTTGTCGGTAAGGCCCTGCCCACGGCCAAGGATGAATCGGTGAAGGTGTTTTTGCAGGAGTCCGACGGCCAGGACGGTGTGCAGCTCTTGAAGCCAACGGGATGACCGGGGACA
>JAIXUR010000011.1 GCA_027483425.1 Cyanobacteriota bacterium
ACGGTCTGCGGTTCAAGGCAAAGCCGTGAACCCTGCCTCCCATCAGTTACCTTCCGCCACGGAACCGGGTAGCACCTCGGCCAGCAGCGGTGTCAACGTATTTTTGAGCTGCCCGGCCCGAATGAACTCGGCATAGGTGTCGGCCTCGATCGCCAGCAGTTCTTCCCGCAGTTGCCCGGAGGCATAGGTGCGAATGGAGTCGTGCTGCTGCTCGAGCTGGGTCAGCTTGTCTTTCACCTCTGCCAGTTGACCCTCCACTAGGGCCATGGGCTCACCGATCGCGGCGGGGGCAAATTCTTGGTTCACCGCCATGGCTTGGAGGCGGGCCAGAACTCGGGTGAGCGCGACCTGGCGGGCGGTCAGCTGATTGTATTCAAGCTTCAGGGGCTGGTCGCCGAGCAGCCCCAGGTACTCGAGCAATGGTTTGATGGTCAAGCCCTGCACCAGCAGGGTAAACAGCATCACCCCAAATACGATCGAAATAACTTCCTGGCGAGCGCCCAGCACGGCGGGCACGCTCAGGGCCAGGGCCACCGACACCGACCCGCGCAGACCGCCCCACCACAGCACCACCTGCCCCTTGAGGGGGAGATCCATGTCGGGGCCGGTGACCGCATTGCTGAGGGCCCCCAGGGCAAAGACGCTCACGGCCCGAGCGACTAGCATCAGGGCGATCGCGATCGCAATTTTATCCAGCTCGTCCAGCAACCCCTGGAACTCCACCTGGTCGCCAATCAGCAAAAACACAATGGAGTTAATGAAAAACGACATAAACTCCCAAAACTCAGACACCACCACGCGGGTGCGGGGGCTCATGCCAATGCGCGAGCCAAAGTTGCCCAAAATCAGGCCCGTGGCGACTACGGCAATCACCCCAGAGCCACCCAGTTCTTCGGCCACCAGGTAGGTGCCGTAGGCCGACACCAGGGTGAGGGACTGCTCCACCAGAGGAATGTCAAACCGCTGGGTCAAAAACGAGAGGCCAAAGCCAATCAGCCCGCCCACCCCAAGGCCAATGCCCACGAACACCAGGAACCGGGCAACGGTCACCGACACGTCAAACTGCTCTAGGCCCAGGGCGATGCCCAGCAGCAGGTTAAAGGCCACCACGGCCACACCGTCGTTAAACAGGCTCTCGCCCTCCATCACCGTGGTGAGCTTTTTATCGACCCCAAGCTCCCGAAACAGAGCCACCACGGAGACGGGATCGGTGGCCGCCAGGCTCGCCCCCACCAGCAGTGCCGTGGCCAGGGAGGCCCCCGCCAGGGCCTGGAGCCCCCACACCAGGCTGCCCACGCAGATCACGACCCCCACAATGGCGTAGAGCACCACGGGCACTGAGTACTGCTTCAGGCTTTTCCAGTTGAGGTTCCAGGCGGCCTCAAACAGCAGCGGAGGTAAAAAGATAAAGAGAATCAGCTGGGGCGAGAGGTTGATCAGGCGCACATCCAGCACCGCCAGGCCCAGGCCCACCAGCAACAGCAGCAGGGTATAGGGAATGTTGCGCAGCACGCTAAACATTCGCGAGAGGGTGGCGACCCCCAGGGACACCGACAGCACCAGGCAAAACTGGCGCAGGTGCTCTTCAATGGAGGGGTCTTCGAGGATGGGCTCGACGGCCATGAAAAAATCCATACAATGTTGATCCTGAGGTATGGGACAGGGTATATGCCCCGTGGGCTAGGCTCCTGGACTCTAGCCCACGGGGCTAAGCTAGCGACGATTCAGCCGTGGGGGACTCGGCTAAATCAACATCGTCGTAAAGCTGCTCCATGGGGAACCGCAAATCAACGCTACTGAGATAAATGTCATCCCCCTGGGCATAGGGAGTCAACTCCCATTTTCCCCGGTCATTGAGGCAAAAAATCTCAACCGTGATCCGATCGCTGCTCACTAGAACGTACTCCTGAAAGCTTTCAATGCGCCGATACTGGGCAAACTTGCCGCCCCGATCGTAGGCTTCTGTGCCAGGGGAAAGAACCTCTGCGATCAGACAGGGGTAGCGGCAAAACTTGAGCGCGGTGCGATCGCGACCATCCCAGGTGACGCTGCCATCGGCATAGAAAAATGGCCCGTTGTCGGTGATGCCGATCTTGGCGTCAGAGCCCAGTACCCGGCAGCCCCTGCCCCTCAGGTGATTTTTGAGTAGAGCCGTCAGGTTCACCGCAATTTCGCTGTGGGGCAGGGTGCCGCCCGCCATGGCATAGACTTCGCCATCAATGTACTCGTAGCGATCGCGTTGGAGCGGCTCCCAATCAAGATAGGCTTGGGGGCTGAGGTAGGGCTGTTGAACGCTAGAAACCATCGCTCCAGACTGGCAAAATCTATGGCCCAGCTTAGCACCTGGCTGCCTGGACAAGCAGGCTGTCCATCCCACAAAACTACCCCACTTGCCGCTGGCCGCTTGCCGCTCGCCGCTGGCCGCTCGCCGCTGGCCGCTCGCCGCTGGCCGCTGGCCGCCCTCCGCCCTATCCCTGGGCTCGAATCTTGTTCGCCTGGGATAACAGCGCTTCGGCAAAGGAGAGGGCCTGCTGGTGAGACTCGCCCCCGGCCAGCTGGGCCAGCTCCTCGCGCCGCTCCGGTGGCGACAGGGGCAGCACCCGCACCACCGTGCGTTCAGTCTCCGCCGCCGGGCCCCCCTGGGCCGCTTCCACCACCTGTTTGCCGACCCGAAAGTGGGCATCGGCCAGGGCCGCCACCATCGGCTGGTGGGTGACACAGAGCACCTGGTGCTGGCGACCGAGCTGGTAGAGCTTTTCGGCGATCGCCTGGGCCACCCGCCCCGACACCCCCACATCAATTTCGTCGAACACCAGGGTGCCCACCGGGTCGATCTGAGAAAAACAGGCCTTGAGGGCCAGCAAAAACCGGCTCATTTCCCCCCCAGAGGCGGTCTCCGCCAGGGGTTGGAGGGGTTCCCCTGGGTTAGGGCTAAATAAAAACCGAATGCCATCGGCCCCGCTGGCCGTGGGGGGCATGGGCGTCAGCTCCACCTCAAACTGCACCCGATCCATGGCCAGGGGCTTAAGTTCTTTGACCAGGCGAGTTTCCAGATCCTGGGCCACGCCCTGGCGGAGCTGGGTGAGGTGGGTACAGGTGGCCGTCAAGTTCGCCTGGGTCTTCTCAACCTCGGCGGCTAAGACCTCGATGGATTGGCCTTCCCCCGACAGCTCCGCTAGGGATTGGACGACTTCGTCACGGTAGGCCACCAGCTCGGGCAGGGTGCGGCTGTAGCGGCGGCATAGCCCCTTGAGCTGGCGCATGCGGTCTTCTACCTCCTCGAGCCGCTGGGGGTCGGCCTCGACGCTGGCACCGTAGGCATTGATGGCTCGCCCCGCTTCTTCTACCTGGGTGAGGGCTTCGCTGACCAGGGCCAGCATGGGGGTAATGGCGCTGTCGTAGCGCTCCATGTCGATGAGCAGGGCCTCGGCTTTGCCCAACAGGTCGGCGCAGGCGTTCTCCCCTGCATCGCTCTCGTAGAGAATCTGGTAGGCCTGGTAGCTGTTTTGCTGGAGATCGACGCTGTGGTTGAGGCGATCGTGCTCCTGAGCCAGATGGTCGAGTTCTTGAGGATCGTCGAGCTGGGCCTGCTCCAGCTCCTGGCGGTGCATGCGCAGCAGGTCGAGCTGGTCGCGGCGCTGCTGGTCGGCCTTGCGGCGGGCCTCTAGGCGCTTTTTGGCCTGGGCGGCGGTCTCGTAGGCGATCGCGACTCGCTGCCGCTGGGTGGCCAGGGGGGCACCGCCAAAGCCGTCGAGCCACTCCCGCTGGCGATCGGGGGAGCCGAGCTGCACCGTTTGCCCCTGGGCTGTAATTTCGACCAGTTTCTGGCGCAGGCCCTCGAGCTGGGGCCGAGTGGCGGGGCTACCGTTGAGAAATGATCGGCTGCGCAGGGTTTTGCCTCGGGTCAGCTCCCGCCGCAGCACTAGGGCATTTGTAACCTGGGGAAACGCCTGCTCGGCCAGCCAGGCCTGGATCTCCTCCGACAGGTCAAAGGTGGCCTCTACCAGGGCCTTTGGGCTGCCCGATCGCACTAGCCGCTGGTGGGCCTTTCCCCCCAAAGCGGCATCGATGGCATCGAGAATGATCGATTTACCGGCTCCGGTTTCGCCCGTCAGCACATTGAGCCCAGCCTCTAGCCGCAGATCGAGGTGGTCGATCAGGGCAAAGTTCTCAATGTGCAGGGCGGTCAGCATAGGGACGATGGTCTAGTACCCACGTATTTTAATGGGAAGTCCTGGGGATACACCGCTGAAAAGGAGCAGAATTTGGAGTTGCCGCTGCGCCTGGGGCCGGTCTGGTGAGGTCAAACCCACCGTAGAGCACCCGAGCAGCCCCATGCTTGAGCATGGAACTAAGAGTATCCCAACCAAAAAAACATCCCTTCCAAGGCCGCGAACTCGGTCTAATGGGCCATCTATCACTTACACAATCTTGCCAACTTCAATCTTTCTGGCTACTAGCTAAACACACCCTCAATACACCTCATCATGGCTGCCGATATCGACAAAAACAGCTTTATTGTCTTCTACAAAATAGAACAGAACTCGCGCGTCGTAGTCTATGCTAAAGCTCCAAAATTCCTTCAGCTTGCCCGACAGCTTGTGGGTCTTTAAGCTTGGGTCATAGGGATCTACTGTGAACTGCTCTAGTTTTTGCCAGAACCTGGCCTCTAGCTCTACATTTCCTTTGATGCGTTTTTTGAAGGCGCGCTTGAAAGGAGAACTAAAGCTGACTTCCACAGATTAATCCTCAATCAATTGTCTTAATTCGTTGATGTCAGCGGAAAAGGTTAGTTCACTGTTTTGCTGCTCTGCCTGGGCGATCGCAAAGTTGGCCTGAATTTCATCACGGCGCTCTTCGCGGAGATATTGTTGCAGCAATAGCTGAATTTCGCGCTTTTCATCTGTAGAAAGTTTTTTGATAACTTCGACCACATCACTAAAAACCACCTGATACTAGCCTTTAATGTGATTTTCTTGTCAAT
>JAIXUR010000564.1 GCA_027483425.1 Cyanobacteriota bacterium
ACCGCAATGTCTAGCCCGGTGAGGTGCTTGGTGGCTTCGCGCACCTCATGGAGCACATCTTCGAGGTTAAACAGGGTGCGACCACAGGAGGGGCAGGCCACGTATTCCACCATGGTTTTGCGTAGGCCCAGGGCCTGCAAAATGCTGTAGCAGACCGGAATTTCTTTCTCGGGAGCCTCCGTGAGCGAGACCCGGATCGTATCCCCAATGCCCTCCGCTAGCAGAGTACCGATGCCAGCCGTGGATTTAATCCGGCCATACTCGCCATCGCCCGCTTCGGTCACGCCCAGGTGGAGGGGGTAGTCCATGCCCAGCTCATCCATGCGCTTGGCCATCAGGCGGTAGGCGGCCAGCATCACCGGCACCCGCGAGGCCTTGAGAGAAATCACCAGATTGCGGAAATCCAGAGATTCGCAAATGCGCAGAAACTCCAGGGCCGACTCCACCATGCCTGCTGGCGTGTCGCCGTAGGTAAACAGCATCCGCTCGGCCAGGGAGCCATGGTTCACGCCAATGCGCATGGCCTTACCCTGGTCGCGCAGGGAGACCACCAGGGGCTCCAGGGTTTCACGGATTTTGCTGCCGATGTCTTCAAACTCGCCCTGGGAATATTCGGTGCGGCCCGCCTGGGGCTTTTCAAACACGTAGAGGCCGGGGTTGATGCGCACCTTGTCGACATGTTTGGCCACTTCTAAGGCGATCTTCATGCCGTTGTGGTGCACGTCGGCCACCAGGGGCACGGGCTGGTAGGTGTCTTCTAAAATTTTACGAATGTCGGCCAGGGCCTTAGCGTGGGCCATGCTGGGCACCGTGACCCGCACAATTTCGCAGCCGATCTCGTGGAGGCGGCGAATACCAGCGACAGAGCCTTGGATATCCAGGGTGTCTTCGTTGATCATCGACTGCACCACTACGGGGTGGCCACCGCCAATGGTGACGCTGCCCACGGCCACCGGGCGGGTTTTGCGGCGATGAATAGTGGTGTCGAAGGGGTCAAAGCCGGGGGTAGCGGCGGTCTGAATGACAGGGTTAGAAAGCGTTTGCATAGCCTTGGCTCAATGGTTCCGGTGCTGAGGGAAACGGGCTGACTGAGATATCACCAGATCGCCCCAGATGGCTTCAGGGGGCCGACCGGGGGTGATCTGGGGCCATCGTACATACACCAGAGTGCCACAGAATGGGAGCTTTGGAGCCAAAGGCGGGGGGGCTAGCTGGGGTCCTGCCGGTAGGATACAGGCACCCGTTCAACCAAGGCGAATAAAATGAGACACAGGGGCCACAGAAAATACTGCAAAAACAGTACCGAATTAAAGTAGAGAAATACCATCATAACCATGGCCGCAGACACAAAAATATCGACCTCTTTTCTGAGAAAGCTCAAATAGGTCATGCCCATTAAAAACAACATCAAAAGCTTGGCCCTTAGACCCACTAGCCAGGTGAATTGTTGGGACAAGACAACGTCAATGGAAGGCGCACCATCAATATGGGAGATTCCCAGTCGCGTCGCCGAAAACAAAATTGAATTCCAGAAGCCCTCAGCATTCCAGATGAGAAATGGCAGCGATGTTAACGCCGGAACGCTCAGAATAATTAAAAATCCCTTGCCCAGGGCTTGGGATCGCTTTCCTTGGGTGCCATGACTCCACAGATAGATTAGATATAGGGGCAGCAAAAAGATAGCAATTTGCTTAATGCCAAGGGAGATACTAAAGGCCAGTAACGCCAGCTTTGTCCGTTCGCTGAGCAGCACCAACGAGAGCAGCAAAAAAAAGATGGCGGCAAACTCCAGATGATGAACCCGTGCGATGTAGACGCTCCAGCGCCCCCGCAAAACAATGGCCGCCGCGACAACGCCGAGTATCCATAGACCCCGAACATAAAAATATCTCAGCACCAAGGCCACGATGCCCATGTGAAATGAAAACGAAAGGGGTCGCCACAGATAGAGCCAATCCAGAAACTCTGGCAGGCCAAGTTTTTGAACCAGCGCCGAGAAAAGATAGGCTAAGGGGAAATAGGTGGCGTACTTATCGTTGGCCCTCATGTCGCTGACCAACACCCTAGCGTAGGGGTTTTCTCCAGCGATAATTCGTTTTCCCTCTAGCCAGATGTAGTAAATATCTTCATCTCTTAAGGCATCGGCAGGGGTAAACCAGAAGGACATGTGCATGGCTAGACCGGCCATGACCAACAGCAGGAGGGGCAGCCAATAGGTTCTAGTCTGTCTGCGTAGCATTGGCGGGCCAAATTATTCAATCGGGAGTCAGGAGTCAGGAGTCGGGAGTTAGGAGTCGGGAGTCGGTTCCGGCCTGATCCCTGGCTGATGTCGTGGGTTTAAGCCTGTTCAAGGGGCGTTTAGCGTGAGATCTGACCGTACGAGAACACAAGATACTATACCGCTGCTCCTAACCCCCAAAACCAGGATTGATCGGGTGAGGGGGTAT
This sequence comes from Cyanobacteriota bacterium, assembly GCA_027483425.1. Lineage (GTDB taxonomy): Bacteria > Cyanobacteriota > Cyanobacteriia > Phormidesmidales > Phormidesmidaceae > Nodosilinea. The sequence goes on from JAIXUR010000564.1 coordinate 2,448, forward strand.
AACCTAGGCCCTGTTAAGGTAGAGCTCGTTGGGAGGGCAATAGCCTTGACTTGCCGCTGAGCCCAGGACTAGAAGTCCTCAGCTCAAAGCAAAAATCCTCTAAAGAGGATTATGGGCTAGTGCAGCGTCAAGCCTAAAAATTGGGGTTCTCGTAGGTTGGGTGGCGCGATAGCAGAACCCAACAAACCTGGCTCTGGTG
>JAIXUR010000239.1 GCA_027483425.1 Cyanobacteriota bacterium
CGCTGTCCACCTCTACTATCGCTATCGTGAAGGCACTACCGTCGGCTACAAATGGCTCTGTGTCGTCGTGAAATATCTAGACAACGACGCCTTTGTCATCACAGCCTAGTTGACTGACAAACTCAAGCAAGGAGAGCAACTATGGCCCAGTCCGTAAAAATCTGGTTTGACCCCGAAGCTGACTTTCTAGAGGTGCTGTTTTCAGACGCCCCTGGCTATCTGCGCGAAACCGACCACGACGCCATCCTGGAACGGGTAGACGACCAGGGCAACATTTTGGGTTTTTCTGTACTCAGCGTCAGCAAACTCTCTCAAGAGAAACCACTCTATGCCCAATTGATAGCACCCAAGGCGGCCTAGTCAACCGCTCTGCCTTTAGCGAAACCCCCATAGAAGCCCCCCTACAGCACCCCCGATCGCTGAATGTAGAAAAACCCCGTCTGCAGCAGCCCGATCGCAAAGCCCAAAATACCGCCCAGGTTCACGATCGCCTGTAACTCGCTGCGCACAATCCCCTGAATCGCTAGCTCCAGCTCCTTGGGCGACGTCCCCCGCACGCGATCGATAATCACCTGGTCAATATTTAAAATCGGAATCGCCTGGGCCACCAGCGACTCTAGATCGCGCTCCAGGTAGCGCTCTAAAATCAGCGCTAGCTCTTCGCTCACCGGGTCCAGCGACTGGGTGACCACCTCAGAATTTTGCAGTCGGTTCAGCAACTGGGTGGCCAGGGCCTCCCAATTGACCGAGGTTCCCAGCCCGCGCACAAACTCAGGCCCCAGGGTTTGAATGTAGCCCTGCACCGCCTCGCGCAGATTGAGGCGTACCTGGCGCACGGTAGTCACCGGCAGGTTTTGCAGCGAGACCCGCTGGAGCGATTCTTGCAGACGCTTCTTCAGCTGGAGCGCCACAACCAGCTCAGCAATGCGGGCGTTGCTGACCTCCCGCTCGTCTAGGCAAAAGCTGCGCAGGCGACCGAGGGCATTGCGCACCCCAAACAGGTTTGCCACCACCCAGTAGGTACCGCTGGTGCGCTCGCGAAAGATAGTATCGATCACCTGAATGTTGCGATCGGTGAGAAAGTCGATGATCAGCTGCCGAATGCGATCGGGCGGAAACACGCCCCCCAGCAGCCAGGTGGCAATCTGATCGGACTGGTCAGGGGTGAGCCTAAAGTCCAGCAGCACCTGATCAAACAGCTGATTGAGCTGGGGCTCTAAAAAGTCCTCTCGCCGTGCCCACACCCGAATCAACCGGGGCAGCGATCGGCCAAACAAATCCTTCAAAATAGCGCCCGCAATGGCGGCGGTGCGCGCCTGGGCGCGGCTCTGCACCTGGTCGAGGGCCAGCTGCAACAGCCACTTGATCGCCGCCTGCATGCGATCGGTTCGCAACAGCCGCCGGGCCAGCTTCTGTAGCTCCTCGGGGGTGAGCAACGATCCCATAATGGTGTCAGAAATCCGCTTGGCCAGCCGCTCCTGGTTGCTGGGAATCAGGCCCGGCGTAAAGGGCAGCCGCCGCTTGCCCAGGTAAATGGGGCGGTAGGGGCGAAACAACATCTTAATGGCGACATCATTGGTGAAGTAGCCAATCACACCACCCGCGATCGGCGGTGCCAACAGTAGCCACAGATCAGCCCCAGTCATGGCAGTTGCTCACCACGAGTACCCCCATCAGCCCAGCGGCAATGGGGTAATGAATGGCCTGGTCAAACCCGGCCTGATGGGCAAGGCGCACCTGCTCCGCCCCGGTGGGAAAGCGGTCTAGGCTAGGGCCAATGTAGGCATACTCATCGGTCAGGCCCATGTCCCTGGCGGTGGGCACCACCAGGGTCTCCAGATACCACCGCTGAAACTGTGCCGTCAGCGCCGTGGGGGGGTGGTTAAAGTCGAGAATCGCTGCCTTGGCACCGGGCTTGAGCACCCGCCGCAGTTCGGCTAGCCCCTGGGCGATGTCGGTGAGGTTGCGCAGGCCGTAGCTGAGGGTGGCGGCATCGATGCTGGCGGTGGCCAGGGGCAGATCCAGGGCATCGGCCTGAACCCAGTGAATCGGGGTGGCTAGGGGAGTACGGCGACATCGCTCCGCCGCCACCACCAGTTGGGCCGCTGAAAAATCGACCCCGTATACCTGACCCGTAGCCCCCACCACCTGGGCCAGCATGAACGCCAGGTCACCACTGCCGCAGCACAGATCCAGGGCGGTGTGGCCAGGGGCGGCTGCGCTCCAGCGCACGGCCATGCGCTTCCAGACCCGGTGCAGGCCAAAGCTAAGGCGCTCGTTCAGACTGTCGTAGACCGGCGCAATGCGATCGAACAGACCCTGAATGTCAGCGGCGGTTGGAGAGGGGGGTTGGGCAAGTCCCACGGTGGCACAGTGAATTTAGACGAACCTTTACTGTAGCGCTGCCCAAGGCAGTCAGCTACGGCAGTTTGTGTTGTTCGTTACACAAGCGATCGCCGAGCCGGCCCAATCGCCCACTTTCAGTCCGATTTAAACTCTCCCCGCCCAGAATCGTGACCAAAATTGCCCCCAGAATTGCGCTTACAGCGTGTCACAGTTGGCAATCTGAACCTCGCCCGCCCCGACAATTGTGGGCGTTGGCGCGGGCACCACCGCTGTGTCGCCTTCGCAAATGAGCGTAGATAGCCGCGCTATGCCGCCGGGGTCGAGGGTGGTAAACACCACACCTGCATAGCCCCGCAGGTCCGGGTTGATCGGGTTGGCTTGGGCGCTGGTCATGACCCCAGGGGTGTTAGGGGCAATCACATAGGTATAGTTAGCGTCGATATTTTGACCTTCAAAGCCCAGGGTTTCAATCGTAGGGGCGAAATGATCGTGCTCTAGGAAGTAGGCCTGCTGAGCCCGGTTAATCATGCCAATGTATTTCAACGCTTTGGCCTGCTTGGCCCGGTTGGCCTGGCTCAAAAAGCTGGGCAGAGCAATGGCGGCCAGCAGACCCACCATGACTACTACCACCAGAAGTTCTATTAGGGTAAAACCTTCGGAGCTAGGGGCATCGGGAGTGAGCCTGGATCTACCAATATCGCGGTGGAGACGGAGAACCATAGGACTAGAAATTACGTTTCAGGACGTGTTTCCTTCTACGCAATTTCCCTGAGATAGCCGGTCAACGGATGAAGGCTTGATGGGGACTTTATGGGTCCCTTGACACACACCCTCACCCACCCCCATGGCTCCCCAGAGCAGACCTCGCCCTCCGTTGGCCGTCTAGCTTTGCCAAAACGGTCTAAACTGTCTGACTATAACCCTCGAAATTGAAGCGATTTGGACACTCTGCTCCCTATGTCAAATAGCCCCGATACCCTGCGTGTGTTTATGACCGGGGCGAGCGGCTGCATCGGCCACTACATTCTTGACCTGCTGCTGGAGAGCGATCGCTACGAGCTGTTTTTGCTGCTGCGTCATCCCGAAAAGCTGCGACTGCCGGTGCAAGATCACCCCAGGGTGCATATTCTCCACGGCGGGCTCGAAAACATCGCCCCCTTTGCGGATCTCTTAGCCACCATAGACATTGCCATTTTGACCGCCGCCGCCTGGGGCGGTGACCCCGGCTACGTAGAAGCCATTAACGTGCGGGCGAACCTGGAGCTGATGGGCCACCTCGACCCCCAGCGCTGCCAGCAGGTCGTTTATTTCTCCACGGCCAGTATTTTGAACCAGCAAAGCGCTCCCCTGCCCGAAGCCGGAGCCATGGGCACCGACTACATTCGCACCAAGTACGAGTGCCACTACCGGCTGCGTGACCTGCCGGTATACGACAAAATCACCACGGTGTTTCCGACCTTGGTGTTCGGGGGCGACAAAGAAAAGCCCTACTCCTTTATTTCGGCGGGGCTCAAGGATGTCACCCGCTGGGTGGGTCTGGTGCGATTTTTTAAAGTCGATGCGGGGTTTCACTTTGCCCATGCCCAAGACATTGCCACGGTGGTGTACTACCTGATTGAGCACCCGTCCACCGATGGCTACCGAGAATACGTCATGGGCAACCCTCCCCTCACGGTAAACCAGGCGGTCGAGCAGGTGAGCGACTATTTTGGGCAGCGCATCTGGTTTCGCATCCCACTGTCCATGGGGTTGGCCGAGGTCTTGATTAAGGTGTTTCGGGTGCAGATGGCCCCCTGGGACTATTTCTGTCTGCGCTACCGTCACTTTGTCTACGCCGGGGCAGTCAACCCCGCCAGCTTTGGCATGGAGCCCTACTGTTCGACCCTGGCTGAACTCTTTCGAGTCCACGGTATCCAGGGGCATAGCATTCAGGGGCATGGCATCCAGGGGCACGGCATCCAGGAGCACCGAATCCAGGGGCGCTGAGGGCAGCCAGCGCCTGACCTCCCTACTTCACCACAAAGCGGTAGGGCATCAGGGCGTAGGCTCCCCTGGGGTCGTTGAGGCTGCGGATCAGCTGGGTCTCGTCCACAAACTGAAGCACCTGGGCGGTGAGGGGGGCCTGGGCCGTGGCGACGGTGGCCTCTGTACTCAGAAAAATGCGCAGAAAGCGCTGCCATTCGTCGGGTTCAGGATAGTCTTGCAGACGCCAGTCGTCCCCCAGTTCAGCCAGTTCGGCGGCGGTGGTAATGGCCGGGCCGAGCCCCCCCAGCTGATCCACCAGACCCAAATCGAGGGCGGCCTTGCCCGACCAGACCCGGCCCTGGGCTAGATCGGCCACCTGGGCCCG
>JAIXUR010000210.1 GCA_027483425.1 Cyanobacteriota bacterium
AAGGGAACACACAACCAACCGGTTCAGAGGTGGGTTGAAAAGCCAAAGGCTGAACCTGTGGCATGGCCCCATCCTAGGGAGCACCCCCGCCCTTACGCTTGAAGCAAATCTCCCAAAGGGGCTGGGTCAAATGTCGTGACTTAGATTGGGAGAATTGTCCTAGGGCGGGGCTGCCGCAATGGGATATTCGTCGCTAGCCACCGCCCGTGGCAGTGGTTAAAGTTGAGGCTAGACTCAGGCAAACGGAAGGCACAAGGGATAGAACAGCGTCCCACCCCCTCTGATTCACTCCACCGCCTCTGACCTGAGCGCAGCCCTGTAGCGTTGTGGAGCCAATCCAGTGAAGTCAGATGTAACGCGATCGCATTCTCCCCTGCGGCAACTCCTCTACGTCGAGTGGATATTGCTGGGCATGGCGATGGTGATGATGGTGCCGCCGCTGATGTTGTTCTCCCCCCGCGAGGGATTCCCCTGGATCGAGCTGGGTATTATTGCCACCCTGGCCGCCATGGGGCTGCGGCTACCCCAGCGACGGTGGCATAAACTGACCTACACCGCCGCTGGGCTCGGACTGCTGCTGCTGCTCACCTTCAACCTTGGTCACTCCCCAGCCATGGTTCACCTCCGGCCCCTGCTGGGGCTCGTGGTGGTCATCCGCAGTTGCCAACTGTTTCAAACCTGGGGCCGACTGGTGGTGGTAGCCGCCGTCTTTGCTCTGCACATAGAAACGGCCTTTACCTACGGCAGCATTCCCCTCGGCGAGATGGCCCAACGCCTCAGCGCTCCCCCCACCCAGTGGCAGATCAATCTCTTCAAAACGAATCTTCTGGTCTTTTTTGGCCTGGTGCTGGTGTTTGTGTCGCTGCTGGTCGATGCGCTGCTGTCGGTATACCGCAGTCAGCAGGAGCTGGCGATCGCCCACAGGCAGCTGCGAGCCTATGCCGCCAAAGTTGAGTCCCAGGCTACCCTGCAAGAGCGCAACCGCATCGCCCGCGAAATTCACGATTCCCTCGGCCACGCCCTGACGGCCCAGACGATTTTGCTCGAAAATGCCCTGCTGTTTTTGCCCCTCCAGCCCGACCGGTCCAAGGAATACCTGACCAGCGCTACCGAAGCAGCCTACCAGGCGCTCAAAGATGTCTCGAAATCGGTCTCTACCCTCCGCACCAAGCCTCTACAAGAGGCTCCGCTCCAACAAACTATTCCGGCCCTGGTTAGAGATATCTGTACCCCCGCCCACATTGTGCCGGAGTGCCTGGTGGAGCTGCCAGACGCCATCTCTGAAGACATTAACCTGGCCCTGTTTCGCATTGTTCAAGAGGCCCTGACCAATACGGTTAAGCACAGTCAGGCGACCCTAGTTAAGGTCAAGCTGGTGGCCAAGCGCAACCGTCTACATCTGCAAGTGCTCGACGACGGCAAAGGCTTTGACCCTAGCAAAAATACCACGGGCTTTGGGCTGCGAGGCATGCGAGAACGGGCTACGGCCCTGGGCGGCACCTACCAAATTTGGAGCGCCCCCGGTGCGGGCTGCCGCATCAGCGTGATTTTGCCCTTGCCCACCTCCCTAGAGTCTCCGGCTCGGTTAACCCCATGATTCGCCTCCTCCTTGTCGATGACCAAACCATCATTCGCCAGGGTCTAGCCAATTTGCTAGAAGCCCAGCCTGGCCTAACCGTGGTCGGCGATGCCGAAAACGGCCAGCAGGCGGTGGAGCGGGTGGCCGCTCTTTATCACACCCCCCACCAGCCAGACGTGGTCTTAATGGATGTGCGCATGCCGGAAATCGACGGCGTAGCCGCCACCCGTCAGATCTGCACCGAGTTTCCAGAGGTCAACATTCTGGTGCTCACCACCTTTGACGATGATGACTACGTGCAGCAGGCCATGCGCTATGGGGCCAAGGGATACCTGCTGAAGCAAACCCCGGTGACCGATCTGGCCGCCGCCATTCGAGCCGTGCACCAGGGCTATACCCACCTGGGGCCAGGGTTGTTTGAAAAAAACTTTGCCGCTCCCGTTCCTCTTAGCCCCCCCGAAATCGCGATTCCCCCTGAGCTAGCCGCCCTCTCCCCCCGGGAGCAGCAGGTGCTCAGGCTGATCAGCAACGGCTTCAGCAATCGCGAAATTGCCCAGGCGCTGTTTATCTCCGAGCGCACCGTGCGCAACCATGTCACCAGCATTCTCAGTCAGCTAGGGCTGCGCGATCGCACCCAGGCCGCCCTGTTGGCCATCAGTGTTTGGCGATGATGCCAGCTGAGGGGCCACCATCAAACCACATTCCTTAAACCCCCACACACTAAAGGAAAACAGCATGAATTTCAGTAGGCGTCAAACCATTTTAGGCAGCACGTTAGGGATGGTGGCCGGACTGCTGTCGACAGGTCTAGCAGCCTTGGCCCAGGACACTGACCTCGACACATTCTGCGCCCAGTATCCTGAAAACTCTCGGTGCGAAAATTACGAATCTAGCTCCCCGGCCCCTGGGGAGACCGTCGCTGTACCCGATCAATTAATTCAGGTTCAGCTCAATAGCAATGGCCCTGATGATGAACTGATTTGGATCGCAATTCGGAGGGATGAGGTAGGTATGGTGACCGATCTAACTGCCTACCACTCCCAGCGACTTGACAGCGTCCTGGGTGGTGCCCTGGGGGCTGCAATGCCGATGATTCCGGTTGAGCTATTTGAAATCTATGACTTTCGGGATCAGCAGACCGAATACCTAGCGTTTACCCCAGACACCTGCCAAGGTGTACCGCCCATCGCCAATGGTGGAGGCTTTCAACAGGCCGATTGTGCGATCGCTGGCAACGGCACCATCCAACTCCCCGAGGATGTCGATATTCGGGCCGGGTTCTTTACCCTAGGCTATACCGACAATGCCTTGGTCAAAGCGATTATCTTTCGGCTTGAGGATCAGGAGGCCGCGTTTGTAGGTGATGTGCATCTTGACGAACTATGCCAAAACTTTCCCCTCAACTCCCGCTGTCAGTATTGGCCGCTATCATCGACTGAAAACTAGACGACATATATAGCGCTGGCCAGATAGCTAACATGGGACGCTGCCATAGCCGGCCCTAGAACGCTATCTGGCTCGCCACCGCCACTCTAGTCGTGTTTCCTTCAGCACCTCTTAACCAAAATGGCGATGGCTATAGGAGCTTCCGCCGTTAGCTAATTGAATTCACCTGTAGATAAAAAGCAGTTGAATTCTCGTTGTAGCTAAGGTGCTTTAACTCGCGCGCCGAAAACTGTTGATTCGAGGCTAGAAACTCCTCGAAGGCCTTGCGCTCACCCATACTCTTGTCCGCCATGCCATGGGAATTCCAATCGTCGAAGAAGATTACAATGTCGTCCTGAATGAATGGCTTGCAGAATTCAAGTGCTGTTTTGGTCGAAGAATAGATGTCACAATCAATGTTAATAACGGCTGCTTTTTGGATATTGTGTTGTTGAACAGTCGCAGGGTTGCAGGTATCATCAAACCATCCCTTGATGAGAGAGACCCGGCTCATATCGACGCCCTGGTAGTTGAGGTATTCTTTGGTATAGGAGAGGCTTGAACGGTATTCGCCAGCACGCCATGCGTTTTCATCTTCATAGTTGGCTTGCTCGGGCATACCGTCAAACGAGTCGAAGCCGATAAATCGCATTTGATCCAGGCCAAGGGCAGTTGCTGCGCGATACATGCAGGTCATGGAACTGCCCTGATAGACCCCAAACTCCAGGTAATCGCCAAGCTCTCGACCGTTCCTTTGGGCAGATACCATACCCAGGGCTTCCTTATATTTATCAGGAAGTATATCCAGGGGCACAAGCTCTGTTTTAGCTCCTAGCTTGACGGCCAAGCGCTGAACCGGCTCCGGCATTGAATTGATTAAATTGTTAATAGGTCGACTTAAGTTGGCTGCCTTTAATACTTTCTTTATAACGTTCATGGCACCTTAATTACCTCCGTGAATCAGGTTATCAAATCCTGTCTCTGTATTTGAATTAATACCAAATCCGAGTCATGAAACCCCGACTCGAAACCGATACCTCGTAGGGAAAATTGCAGTGCAATGCCCCTACAAACCGGGGGGTATACAGATAGGATTTGGTATAAGAGATGAATGGCTTTAAAGCAATGTTCATATCTCTGCTCACATATGGTAATCAGCTAGACCAAGGAAGATCCGCGAATTTAAATAATTTGCTGATATCCTATCTTATTAAAAATGAGACTTGTTATGGTTGCTCTATTTTATTTTTGAATGGAAATCATTGAAAATATAGCGTTGGCTAGATAGCTTAGGGCATAGCCAAGCCTAGGATGCTATTTGGCTCGCCATTTCCACTCAAGGAGGGTTGTCTTGGCTTGTCTTCACCAAGGTGATAATGGCTACAAATGCTTTCGGGTCTCTTCCTCTGAGGGATGAAGCGCCTTAATCCACTTTCGCAGGATAAAGGCCCACTCTCTCAGGTTTTTCAAACACCCTCTTAGAGTATCCCAACTAAAAAAATATCCCTGATAAGGACTCGAACTTGGCCCGTTGAGGCGGTCACGGCGAGATCCCGGATTAGGTATTTAGTTGGAACACTCTTATTCGTATTTCTCGCCGCTGAGAATGAAGATCGGGTCGACCGCTGTAAACACCTGGTTGTTGCCCTTGGTCTCTAGGCGGTTGACGGCGGGCTGGGCCGCTTCAATGTTGCGCACCCGCAGTTGGGCAAAGGTTTCTGACACCACGTACAGGGTTTCTAAATTCCCCGCCGTGACCACGACCCGCCCCAGGGAGGGCAGATACTCCCAGGCGGCCAGCAGAATGGCTTTGAGGTTGCGGCCGCCTTCGACAAAAATGCAGTCGGGGTGGTGGGGCAGGTCGCCCAGACATTCGGGGGCGCTGCCCTGAACGACTTGCACATTGGTGAGACCGAAGCGATCGCAGTTACGCCGCACCAAATCTGCCACGTCTTCGTCGCGCTCCACCGCTACTACCTTGCCCTGGGGGCACATCAGCGCCGCCTCAACGGCCAGGGTGCCAGTGCCTGCCCCAATGTCCCACAGCACATCCTTGGATCGCAGCCGTAGATAACCCAGCAGCAACAGCCGCACCTCCCGACTGCTGAGGGGAATGCCCGGCAGTTGCTCAAAGAGGTGATCGGGAATACCGGGGGTGACGTAGGGCCAGAGTTTAGCCATGGGCCAGGGGTAAGACAGAGGTGAAGCCAGGGCACCATCGCTGCGCCCCTGTCCTTACTGTACTCTCGCCCCACCAACTTAGGAGGGGCCCACTCATAGCTTGTCAGGGATAAGGCTCAACCACTGCTAGGGAGTTTGGGGTAAACCAAGGAACTTTTTCACTTTCTCAAGCGCTATTGCAGCCGCTGCTTGAGCCAAAAGTCGAGCAATGGTAGCGCGATGCGATAGTGAAGGTGAGGGCCATAGATCAGGCCCTTTTGCTCTAGGCTGGTGAGCGCTCCCTGCAAGCCACCCCCCCTAGAGAGCTGGTGCTTTTTGATATAGGCATTGGACTGGGGGCTATGGGTGGGGTCGAGGGCCAGACTTTCGAGCACGCGGGCTTGGGTAGGCGGCAGCAGCAGCAGCAGTGCCTCAAAGGTGACGGCCATATCCTGCACCAGAGTCAGCATGGCGCTGTGCACCTGGTGGGCTTGAATGAGCCCAGGGGGTTGCGAAGTCATGGCGCTACCGTTCAACCAGAGGCGCTGGGCCAGGGTAATTGCATCCTTGGGGTGGCCCTGCACGTAGCTCAAGAACAGCTCTAGGGCCTGGCTCTCGGGGTCAAACTTGAACCCCGCCGCTGCCATTGTGCTAATCATCCAAGGTTGTAGTTCGCGATCGCCTAAGGGCGACAGAGAAATGACCGGTAGCTGACTGGCCACCATCCAGGGCTCAGCCACGGTGGACACCAGGGCGTAGCTCACCTGGCTATGGCGCTGAATTTCTTGGCGTAGATGACTCTCCCACTTGCCCTGCCGATCCCAGGAGCGAATGTGGGAAAAATTGTGAAACACAATCACCACCTGGCAGTCGAGCCCCTCGGCCAGATGCTGGGGCAGCGAGAGCAAGCCCTCAAATAAAAGCCATTCTTTGCCGGGTGCGGGGGGCCAGACCAACCGCGCCTGAGGGGGTAGGGTTTGGTCTAGGGTCAGGGGTTGCTCCAGGCTCCACTGCTGCATGTGGGCTAATTCTGTAGGGCTTGAAAAGGCCTGGGTCAAACCATCGGCCCAGAAGCGCAGAAACTGTCCAGCGCTGCGGCAGCGAAGAAAGTCAATTTCGAGGCAGCGGGCCTCAACCTGGGTGGCGGCACTGCGAATCAGGGTACGCCGCCCAATGCCTGTAACCCCGGTCACCACAAAATCGCTGTCTTGCTGGAGTAATGTGCAAACCTGTTCTAATTCGACGTCGCGGCAAATTAACGACTGCGGCACAAAGGGGTTGAGCATTTAAATCTTGCGGCAGCACTAAGAAATAGTGCTATAACTGTAGCCTAGGTACGTTTAAACAGTATCATCCACTCTTTAAAATTAGGAAAGCAGTATCCGTGGCCAACAGCACTCTCCCTGGCGATCAGGCAAGCGTCTCCGGCAGCCACTCCTCTACCCTGTGGCACACCCTCAACCCTCAGCAGGCGATTACTCTGTTAGAAAGTGGCCCCGAGGGGCTTAGCCCTAGCGAGGCTGAGCACCGGCTGCAAGTGTACGGCCCCAACGAGCTGCAAGAGGCGGCGGGCCGCAGCGCCTTAGAGATTTTGTGGGATCAGTTCAAAAACATCATGTTGCTGATGCTGATCGCGGTGGCGATGGTGTCGCTGGTGCTTGACCTGCGGCAGGGCGGCTTTCCTAAGGATGCGATCGCCATTTTTGCCATTGTGCTGCTGAATGGACTGCTGGGCTACCTCCAAGAGAGTAAGTCTGAAAAAGCCCTGGCGGCTCTCAAAAACATGACCTCCCCCCGGGTGCGCGTGATGCGCCAGGGCCAAGAGCAGGAGATCGATGCCAAAGCCCTAGTGCCGGGCGATATTGTGCTCCTGGAGGCGGGGGTACAGGTGCCCGCCGATGGACGGTTGCTGAGTGCCGCCAATTTGCAGGTGCGCGAGGCTGCCCTGACCGGTGAAGCCGAGGCCGTGATCAAGCAGCCGGAACTCCTGTTAGGTGAAGAGTCGGCCCTAGGCGATCGCCTCAACTTGGTCTATCAAGGCACTGAAGTCTTGCAGGGACGCGGCACGGTACTGGTCACCCAAACGGGCATGCAGACCGAACTGGGCCATATCGCCACCCTGATTCAGTCGGTCGAGTCTGAGCCCACGCCCCTACAGCAGCGCATGACTCAGCTGGGCAATGTACTGGTGACGGGGTCTCTGGTGCTGGTGGCGCTGGTGGTGGTGGCGGGCCTCCTGCACCCGGGCAATCTGGGCTTGTTTGACGATCTGTTAGAAGTTTCCCTCAGCATGGCGGTTGCCGTGGTGCCCGAAGGGTTACCCGCCGTCATCACCGTTACCCTAGCCCTGGGCACCCAGCGCATGGTGCGCCGCCACGCCTTGATTCGCAAGCTGCCTGCGGTAGAAACCCTGGGCTCAGTCACCACCATCTGCTCCGACAAAACTGGCACCCTAACCCAAAACAAAATGGTGGTGCAGCAGGTGAAGACGGTGGAAAACCAATACCAGGTCACGGGGGAAGGCTACGCTCCAGTGGGTGAGCTGCTGGAAAATGGAGCGGCGATCGCGGTGGCTGACGATCCGGCCCTCCAGGCCTTACTGATGGCCTGCACCCTCTGCAATGACGCCACCCTAAGCCAGTCGGGCAGCATTTGGACATTGCTGGGCGACCCCACCGAAGGGGCCATGCTGGCCCTGGCGGGCAAAGGTGGGTTTGATCAAGCGAAGCTTGGACAACAGTGCGAACGCGTGGGTGAAGTCCCCTTTACCTCAGAGCGCAAGCGCATGAGCGTGGTCATGCAGGCCCACCCTGACGCGGCCTGGCCCCTGGCCCCCCAGGTGATGTTCACCAAGGGCTCTGCCGAACTGGTGCTGGAGCGATGCAGCGCCAGCCAGGGCGAGGGGCAGACCCTGCCCTTAACCGAGGCGCAGCGGCAGGCCATTCTGACCCAAAACGATGCCATGGCCTCGGGGGGGCTACGGGTGCTGGGCTTGGCCATGAAGCCCCTAGCTGCTCCCAGCCTGCCCAGCAATCTGGAGCCTGAGGAGCAAGACCTGATCTGGTTGGGGCTGGTGGGCATGTTAGACGCTCCCCGCCCCGAGGTTCGAGAGGCCGTGGCTGACTGTCGCCGGGCGGGCATTCGCCCGGTGATGATTACCGGCGATCACCCGCTGACCGCCAAGGCGATCGCCGAAACCCTGGGCATCGCTCAACCTGGTGACACCATCATGACTGGGCGTGAGCTGACCCACCTCTCCGCCCCAGAGCTTGAGCAAACGGTACCCCACGTGAGTGTCTACGCCCGGGTGGCCCCAGAGCATAAACTCCGCATTGTGCAGGCACTGCAAAAGCAGGGCGAATTTGTGGCAATGACCGGCGACGGCGTGAATGATGCCCCGGCCCTCAAACAGGCCGACATCGGCATTGCCATGGGCATTACCGGCACCGACGTCAGCAAAGAAGCCAGCGATATGGTGCTCCTCGACGACAACTTTGCCACCATTGTGGCCGCCACGGAAGAGGGCCGGGTCGTCTACGACAACATTCGCCGCTTCATTAAATACATTCTGGGCAGCAACATTGGCGAAGTCCTCACCATTGCTGCCGCCCCGATCATGGGCCTGGGGGGGGTGCCCCTTTCACCCCTGCAAATTCTGTGGATGAATCTGGTCACCGACGGCGTACCCGCCCTAGCGCTGTCCATGGAGCCCGCCGAACCCGACGTGATGCAGCGCCCCCCCCACGATCCCCGCGAAAGTATCTTTGCTCGAGGGCTGGGGTCTTACATGGTGCGAGTGGGCATTGTGCTGGCGGTGTTAACCATTGCCATGATGAGCTGGGCCTATGGCTACACCAATGCCCCCGGCTACCCTGGCCACCCCGACACCTGGAAGAGCATGGTGTTTACCACCCTCTGCTTAGCTCAGATGGGCCATGCGCTGTCGGCCCGCTCTGACACGCGCTTAACGGTTCAGCTCAATCCTTTGTCAAATCCTTACGTGTGGGGAGCGGTGCTGCTCACTACGGGGCTGCAAATCTTGTTACTGTACATTCCAGTGCTGGCTCAATTTTTTGGCCTTCATCCCCTACCGGCTCGAGAACTGGCGATCTGCTTTGGCTTTAGTGCCCTGATGTTTGCCTGGCTAGAAGCTGAAAAACTGGTAATTCAACTGTCTCGCCGCCGCAAGCAGCCGAGTATCCCCGTTTCCAAAAGCGTTCTTTAAGGCCTGTAATGCCCCCTGCCATGGACTCCGATTCTCCCCAACCCCGCTTTTCCCAGGAAATTAAAGCCTTGCTAGAGCGGCTGGTCGACCAGCCGCTGACCCTAGCCCACGTGCTGAGCGAAACGGCCGAGCGAGGCTTTTGCCTGGTGATTGGCCTGCTGGTGCTGCCCTTTTTGTTTCCCATGCCGCCGGGGTTTACCACCATTTTGGGGTCGGCCTGCCTGCTGCTGTCGCTGCAAATGGCGGTGGGGCGGCGATCGCCCTGGCTGCCTAAACGCGTGGCTCAGTTTCAGTTTCCCTCTATCCTGGCGCGGCAGGTGCTGAGCAACCTGAAGCGGGTGACGCGGGTAACCGAACGGTTTGTCCGCCCCCGACTGCCGGGGTTAGCCGATAACCCCACGGTCTGGCACATTAACGGTGTCTGCATTAGCTGGCTCACCCTGCTGCTGATGAGCCCCATTCCCATGACCAACCCCATCCCCACGGTCGGCATTCTGATCTTTGTGGTGGCCACCCTCGAAGCCGATGGCCTGGTGATGATTTTGGGCTACGTGGCGACGGGGTTAATTACCAGCACCTTTGGTTTGGCGGGGTATTTACTCTGGCGATCGCCCGAACTCTTTCAGCGCTGGTTTCCAGGGTGAGGCTAGAGCCCCAGTCAGCATGAAGCGGCGGGATGCCCTGGCTTTGGTCTATTCAGCCTACGCAGCAGCGCCAAAGCGTAGCCATAGGGGGCGGTGGGCCGGTTCTGGCAGTTCGTTGGGGCCGTAGCGAGCCAGTCGCCGCTGGGCTTCAAGATCAGTTAACCCCTCGGCATGGGTATCCAGAGATAGGTAGACATCCTCTAGCGCCAGGGTCCAGATCGGACGGTGCATCGCGGCCATGGCCATATCCCCCAGGAGTCGAAACAGTATGAACCAGGCAAACCAGCCGGATCGAAACGGGTAAGCAGTCCAGTGGTAGATTTATTGTCTCTGCATTCCCCAGGGACCGGATTGGATTGTGCTAAAAAGATACGCCCCCTAGAGATCTAGAGGGCGTATTGTCATCATTGAGCGTAATCGTTAAGCCGATGGCGCAATCACCGTCTAGATCAGCTTCAGTTCTGGGTACTGAACTACCAGCTCATCGGCGCTCAGGGTTTCCCCAGACTGCTGGGGCGTCCACAGCACTTCGACCGCCAGCAGGTTCTCGCTGGAGACCGCACCAATTTGGCTGAGGGCCTGGCGCAGATCTGTCGACGAGTAGATAGTTGGCAGGTCGAGCTTGCCCTGGGTGGCGACTACCACCGTCGCCAAAATGTACTCGCCTGGAGCCTGGTCGGCACCATCGGTCAAGCGGGCTTGGGGGGCTGCCTGGGTGATCTGGTTGTTGACGTTAGACAGGGTCTCGGCGCTAAATCGGCTGCGGGCCGAGAGGGTGTAGCGGTTAAACTCTTGCTCGGCGGTGAGCAGACGGGTCTGCTTGTCTTCGCTGGCGGCGTAGGCCCAGTAGTCGGGGTGGCGCAGCAGGGCCAGGGTGGTCTCTTGCAGCAGTTTAGCCAGACCCTGGGAGGTGCCGGTGTCGGCGGTGGTCGCCAGCCGGTTGAGGTCATCTTGCAGGGCGCGGGCCTCGGCCAGCAGCCCCACCTGCAGTTTGACGACCGCCACCGGAGGGTTGTTGCTCACCGGGGCCGCGTAGTCGTCGTCAGCGGTGGCACCCCTAAAGCCGCGCACCACTACATTGGCAATGGCAATGAAAACCAGCAGGCCAAACAACCCGCCAAAACCACCCCCGACGCCGATGAAGGGGAGCAAAAAGGGAAAGCCAAAGCCACCGCCGCCACCAGGGTAGTAGCCGCCGCCGCTGGGGGCGTAGGTGCGAGGGGCCGGGCTCATGGGCCGCATGGGAGCTCGAAAGCTGCCGCCGCCCATACGGCCTCCCCCAGCGGCCCAGGCCCCATTGGCCGTGCCGAACACCAAAACCAGAGCCAAAACTAGAGCCATCAGGGGCTTAAGCAAGGGCTTGAGGCGTTGAAACAGTTGTTTAACCATCGGGTAAAAACAGAGTGCTAACGTGGAGTGCTGATGTCTCTAATTTAGCGCGAAGTGCCTAGGCTGCCGGGGCCAAAGCTAGGGAATTAGTGGCGGAAACCCGTACCTACGCGCCCTAACCGCCTCCCACGATGGTGACGATTTCCAGTTTGTCGTGGGGGTGTAGGTAGGTGGTGTTCCACAACTGGCGGTGCAGAATTTCGCCGTTGTACTCCACCGCCACCAGCCGCGGGTTGAGGCCCAAGGATTCTAGAAACGCTGGCAGCAGGGTGCCCGCCTTGCAGGGCTTTGAGGCACCATTAACCAGAATATAAAAGGAGTCGGTGTAGGGGTCGGTCATGGGCGCAAAGGGAGAAGGGAGAAGGGTGTGTCTCAATCCTTAGACCTGCTGCAGCCTAGACCACTGGAGTCGCTACCTGGTGGAAGGTGCGACGGTGGTTGGTTTGGGCGGCGAAATATTGGGCAATCAGGGTCGGGTTTTCGGCCTCGATCAGGGCCCGTACCACGGCCACCCGTTCGGCTCCGGCCTGCAACACCTCGGTCAAGTTTTCGGTGTTGATACCGCCGATCGCATACCAGGGTACGGTGGCATGGTCGGCGGCATAGCGCACGTACTCTAGGCCAGCGGCGGCCTTGCCGGGCTTGGTGGGGGTACTGTACACCGGCCCCACCCCAATGTAGTCGGCCCCTTCGGCGATCGCGCGCTGCATTTCGTCGGCGTTGGTGGTGGAGCGGCCAATGATGCGCTGGCTGCCCAGGAGTTGCCGGGCGATCGCAATGGGCAGGTCGGTTTGCCCCAGGTGGACGCCGTCGGCCTCTACCGCTAGGGCCAGGTCGACGCGATCGTTGACCAAAAACAACGCACCGTAGCGGTGGCAGAGGTCCTTGAGCTGCTGGGCTAGGGCGAGCCGCTGGTGGTCGTCGGTATCTTTGTCGCGGTACTGTACCAGGGCAATGCCCCCCTGGAGGGCCGCTTCTACGACAGTCAGCAGGCGATCGCTGGGCGATGTCACCAGGTAGGTGAGCCCCTGGCGCAACCGCTGCAGCCGGTGCCCGCCCAAAATCTCGCTCTCCAGGGTGTACACCTGGTAGCGCATGGCCTTGCTACCTGCCGCCAGTTCAGGGCTGTAGAGCTTGCCGTATTCCTCCAGCACCCGCAGGGCCTCCTGCACGCGGCAAAAGTTGGCCTGGAGCACCGCCATCACGCTGGTGCGCTCGGCCTCCTGGGGATGGGTCAGGGCGGTGCCGGGGTCACCGGGGGTATCGCGGCACAGGCGCAGTTCTGAGGCGTGCCACTGGGCCAGGGTTTGGCGCAGGTGCTTGATCTGCTCGGTGTGGGCCGAGTGGTTCAGGCCAAACCGGCACCATTCTTCTAGGATGCGCAATCCCTCCCGAGCCCGGTCTAGGTTAGCATCGAGAATGCGATAGATGGCAGCGTTGGCACTGGTGGGCAGCGCTGGAAGCCCGGTACTCTGGGGCAACTCCGGCATAGAAATAGCGGGGCAAAGAACCCTCACATCCTACCAGGTGGGCAGAGCCACCTGGGCATTACCACTTCTATGCGGCGAAAGTGAGTGAAGATGGCGCATAGCATTGAGTCATAAAAATGGAGTGAACCATCTGGATAGACAGTTCACTCCAATCAACAGTCCTTGATCAGGAAGGATCTCTTGTCAGTTGCACAGCGTAGGATTACCAGCCTACGTCGAGCAACTTCCCGGCAGCCTAAACAACCACAATGTCTGTATTAGTGAGCGCTGGGTTTGCGGCAAAGGTAGCTAGCCAAACCTGTTTCCCGATACCGCTGCCATCTTGGTCATAGTAGAGTGCCCCGATGGCGTTGTTATAGATAAAGCGATCGCTAGCCGTACTCGCCGACGCACCAAGCACAAACTGGCTAGCATCTAGCACCCCACTAGCCAGACCGCCCCCAAAGGTAACGCTATTAACTTCTATTTTATCGGTGCCAACCACAAAGTCAGTAATTCTATCCCCTCCTTCACTGAGGTTGTTGTAAGTAAAGGTATCGCTACCGCCACCGCCAGTGAGGACATCGCGATCCAAGCCGCCAATAATCCGGTCGCTGCCATTACCCCCGCGGAGGGTATCGAAGCCAGTATTGCCGTGCAGAAGGTTGTTGCCCCTGGCAGACCTAGCATCCAGGACATCATCACCGCTGCCACCCTTCAGACTATTGTTGCCAGTGGAAAACCTAATATCAAGGGAGTCATTACCAACGCCACCCTCCAGGGTATTGCTGCCAATGGAATACTGGGCAAACAGGGAATCAATGCCGTCACCGCCCTTCAAAACGTTGTTACCCCTAGACTTATTAACATCAAGGAGATCAATGCCATCGCCACCGATCAGGGTATTGTTGCCGTTTCCACCAAATAGTTGGTCGTCGCCACGTCCACCGTCGAGGGTGTCATCACCATTGTCGCCATACAGGGTGTCGCTACCATCTAGGCCATATAGGGTGTCATTACCCTGGAGTCCCCGCAGGATATTGCTGGCATTATTGCCGGTGATGACATTGTTTAATCTATTGCCCGTGCCGTCAATTGCATCCAA
>JAIXUR010000587.1 GCA_027483425.1 Cyanobacteriota bacterium
CGGGCCAGTTGGGTGCCCAACACAAACCCCACGCCCACGTAGGCGGCAATGCTCAGCACCACAATCAGCAGGCTAGCCAGCGGGTTACCACCGATGGTGGCCCCCTGGGAGCGGGCGATCGCATACACCAGCCCCGCCTGCACTAGACCAATCGCCCCATAGGCCAGACAAATACCCAGAAAATACGACACCCCGCTGAGGGGCGATAGAAACAGTCGCTTCAGGGTTTTTTGCTCGCGCTCCGACACCACCGTGGCCACACTCCCCCCCAAGCCGCTAAAAAACAGGGCCGCCCCCACCAGGGTCGCCGGGGCCGACTGGGTGTAGGCCTCGGCCAGGGTAATTTGGAGCCGCTCCTGCAAAATTAGGCTGTTGAGAATCATCAACATCACCGGGAAAATCGCCCAAAAGATCAGGCTGCGCTGCCGCCGCCAGAGCTCTACTAAAATGCGCTGGGCAACCGCCAGGGTTTCTCGCAGGTATTTCATGCCAATAAGTAGACTGTAAAGGCATCTTAATACTAAAATCGCTTGACCATTAGTCTTTAACAGGTTTCACACGGGATCCACGTTCCTCTGGCCGGGAACGTCGATTGCCCCCTCCCCTAATCGGGAGACTGTGGTACCGTAGGGCCCAAGTCGCTCTCCACACACCCTCAGGGAGAACCCCGGAGGTCGAGTTTGACCCAAGCAACGAACGACTAAAACTTCTGATGAGTCAACCTTTAGAGGGGCTATTGGCCCAAACCCTGGATCGCCGCAACGTGCTCAAGCTCTTTGGAGTGGGGGGCCTTGCAGCACTTTTGAGTTATTCGCGGCTGAGTAAAGCTCAGCCTACGGTGTTTCAGCAGGATCGACTGGCGTTGCCGACCCAGGTGGCCAACCCCACCACAGCCGTGGTGATTGGGGGTGGGTTGGCGGGGTTAGCGACGGCCTACGAACTCAGCCAGCGGGGGGTAGCGGTTACCCTCTTGGAGCGATCGCCCCAGCTGGGCGGCAAAATCGCCAGTTGGCCGATCCAGGTGGGCGACGAGTCCTTCATGATGGAGCATGGCTTCCATGGGTTCTTTCCGCACTATTACAACCTGTTTAGCCTGATTGGCGAGCTCGACATTCGCAGCAATTTCAAGCCCCTTGGGTTCTACTCGTTGCTTTACAAAGAAGACTACGAGCCTGAGGTGTTTCGCCCCAGCAATGCCGCCTTTCCGTGGAACATTGTCAATCTGGCCCTGTCATCGTCAAATCGGCTGAAGTGGGGCATTAACCTCACCCACGTCAAACATCTGCAGGTGTTTCGAGAAATCACCAGCTTTAGTAGCCCCCAGAGCTATGAGCGGCTGGACAATATCTCGGTGTCCGACTGGGTCGGGGATGATTTCCCCATGGGGCTGTACGACCTGTACTTCCGACCCTTCGCCAAATCTAGCCTGAATTCGCCGGATCGGCTCAGCGCTGGCGAGTTGATGCAGTTTTTCCACTTTTACTATTTTGGCAACCCCGAGGGGCTGGCCTTTAACAGCACCTGCCAGGACATGGGGCGATCGCTGGTTGACCCCATGGTAGACGCGATTCGGGCTAACGGCGGCCAGGTGCTGACCGAGGTCACCGTCAGCCAGATCGACTGGCAAGAGGGCCAGGTGGCCGGGGTCACCTACCAAAATGGCAGCTTAGCCACTAGCCCGGTGCCCTTCTGGGTCGAACGCAACCCCCTACTCAGTTCTGAAACCCTGGAGTACTTTGGCTCAGAAGATCAGCTCTACAGCGTTGCCCCTGGGGCCACCGAGGCCCTGTCGTTAACCTGCACCCACCAGGGCTGTAGCGTCCAGCGCCAGGTCACTACCACAGACGCTGGCTACCTCTGCCCCTGCCACGGGGCCGCCTACGCCAGCGATGGAGCGGTTCTAGCTGGCCCCGCCCGCCGCAATTTAAGTGCCTTTAAGGTGCTGGATCGCCAGGGCGATCGCCTGCAGTTGATGGCCGCCAACCCCAGTTCTGAGGGCAGTACCGCCGAAACCCTCATCGCCGACTACTACGTGATGGCGGCCGATATTCCCGGTATCAAAGCCCTGTTTGCCCTCTCCTCGGGAACGGTAGAACCCACCGTCGCGACCCAGGTCGAGCAGCTCCAGGTGGCCGACCCCTTTGCGGTGGCCCGCTTCTGGCTTGACCGTGATTTTGACTGGGAGCACAGCTGGTTTACCACCCTCTCGGGCTACCGCCTCACCGACAGTATTACCCTCTACCACCGCATTCAAGACGACTATATTGACTGGGCCGAGCGTACCGGAGGCAGTGTCGTCGAGCTCCATGCCTACTGCTACGACGATCAAACCTTTCCCACCCAGGCAGAGATTCTCGATACCTTTGAGGCCGAGCTGTACACCATTGTGCCCACCCTCCAGGGAGCCACGGTGCTGCATCGCCAGTTGGTAAACCAGAAAAACTTTGCGGGCTTTCCGCCCGGCAGTTTTGCCAACCGGCCCCAAACCGCTACCGGCGCACCCAATCTTCTCTTTGCCGGAGACTGGGTGCGGATGCCCTTCCCCTGTAGCCTGATGGAGCGGGC
>JAIXUR010000453.1 GCA_027483425.1 Cyanobacteriota bacterium
CCTGCTTCGCGGGTGAGGGTGACGTTAAGGGTGACATTCCCGTCAAAGCCCGTGAGATCAACGAGTTCAGGCAGCGGCATCACCGCCGCCGGGGCCGGGGCCGCCGTCAGCCCCTGAACGGTAATCGCCTCGCCGTTGCCAATCGCCCCCAGACTGGTGGCAATACCAGTCTGAAGATTGAGGGTATACAGCGCCCCATTAGACACCACAAACGCGGTGTTGACGTCCGGAGCGGAGGCCACAATTTCGAACCCGCCCAGGGTGCCGAGATCGAAACCCAGCTTACCGACCGTTTGCAAGGTGCCATCGTTGGGCGGGTTTTGCAGCACCAGGCTATCCAGGGAACTGTCAAGGTTAAAGAGCTGGGTCGTGGTGCTGCCCACCAAGGAGTTGGTGTAGGCAGCCCCGGTCACCCTGGGGTTTGCCCCAGCATTAAAATCATCAGCGGCAAAGGCCAGGTCGCTATCGACAAACACCTCCCCGGTATCAACATTGATCCGGAAATTTTGATCGTTCTCACCCACCAGGCGCAGTCGGTCAGCCACGGGGTTAAAGTCAAAGCCCGACAGGGCCCCGCCCTCAAAGGGCTGAGACAGGCTGCCCACCAGCGTTGCCTCGGCACGGTCGTCTTGGAGGGCCAGGGTATACAGCTGATTGGTGGTTGTCAGGCCGTAAATCAATCCGTTAGCCGGACGCACATCAATGCCGATCAGCGTGCCCTCGAGCCCGGTCACCGCCAGGGTCGTGGTCTGGGTCGGGGTGCGGGTGGAAAACGAGATCAGCTGATTGGCATCGGTCAGCGCCAGTAGGGTGGCGTCCACGGGTGGGGTGGCAGGTGGGACGGTCGTCGCCCCGGTGAGGGCGATGACATAGTGGCCGCTCGGGGGATCGTCTCCCGCAAACCCGGCTAACGGCAGACCTCCGCCCGGTCCGGTGGGAAACAAAACGCCATCAAAGGAGGTATCGGGGAAGATTTCTCCTTGGGCACTCACGGGGTCATAGTCGAAGCCAGAAATAGCCAAGTAATAGACGCCCGGAGTCAGCAGACCTGTCCTAGACGGTAAGGTTGCCTGGGATGACCCAAAGAGATCGTCATTGCCATAGACAGCATTGCCCAGGGCATCGAACAGAAATAATTGGGGATCTTCCAGCAGATCCGTGGGAATTCCCAAGGTATTGTCGATGGGCAATTCGAGTAACGTCTCTCGACTCAGCGTCGTCGCCGAAAAGGGCCGATCACCGGAAATAAAAATTTGAAAGATATCGGCATCTCCGGTGAGGCCGCCAGCGATCGCCGTCAAGGGTTGCACCAGATTGGCCACGATGGAGAGGGCTCCATCGATCCGCTCTCCAGCATCCTTGACTTCGACAAAGACAACGGGCTGGGTGGGAACGGGTGGGGTCTCAGAAGCGGGGGCTTCGGCATCAAGGGGGCTCATGCAAACACTCCTAGGCCTAGTACCTAAATCACAGGTACCTGGCCGACTAAGGTTTTCATGGCCTAATACGGGCTATTTTGAGGCCTAGATTTAAATCAGGAAAAGCGTTACAAAACTTTATGATTCCTCGATCCTATCCAGGGATGCTCGGCCTAGGCCGAGCACGTTAGCTCCTGAGAGGATGTTTAGAGAGGGCATCCCCCCAGTGCGATTTTGGCCGTGGCAATATCTGGGAATTTTGTTTCCTCTCAGGGCGCAGGCCCTGCGCCCCTACCTGGAGACTCTTCGTCTCCCAGAAATCTTTTGGCTCCTATCCCCTGCCTCCTGGCTCCTGGCTCCTGACTCCTAAAAAGACCCCCTTGACTCTCCAGTCCACTGGAAGCCCCAAGATAGTCCTATCCAGAGCTGAGAGGTTTGCCCATGGCGCTCGAGTTGAAAATTCCTAATTTGGCCTGTTCTGCCTGTGTGGAAACCGTGACCAAGGCGGTACAGGCCGTTGATACCCAGGCCCAGGTCATTGCCGATCCTAAGACTAAGCAGGTCAGTATCGTGACCAGTGCCCCTGAGGCCGCTATTCAAACGGCCATTACCGCCGCTGGCTACACCATTGCCTAAGGACCCCATGGAAACCCAAACGTTTAAGCTGCGGGGCATGAGCTGTGCCGCCTGTGCTAGCGCGATCGCAGCGGCGATTCGGGCGGTACCTGGGGTCGAAGGGTGCAGCGTTAATTTTGGGGCCGAGCAGGTGGCGGTGACCTACAACCCTAGCTCTGCCACCCTGGCCCAAATTCAGGCGGCGGTGGATGAGGCGGGCTATACCGCCCGGCCGCTGAACGACGATGGACTAGCCCCTGAAGATGATGCGGAACAGCGCGATCGCGCCGCCGAAAACCGGCAACTCACCCGTAAAACCATCGTTAGCCTGGTTCTGGGCGGGGTGCTGTTGATCGGCTCTCTACCGATGATGACGGGCCTGTCCATACCCCTGATTCCCATGGCGTTGCACAACCCCTGGCTGCAGCTGGTGCTGACTGCGCCGGTGCTGGGTTGGGCGGGGAATAGCTTCTTTATCAACGCCTGGAAAGCCTTCAAGCGCCACACCGCCACCATGGATACCCTGGTGGCGGTGGGCACAGGAACGGCGTTTCTCTATTCTCTCTTTCCCACCCTCTACCCAGGGTGGTTTTTGAACCAGGGGCTGACCCCCGAGGTGTACTTTGAAGCGGCGGCGGTGATTATCGCCCTGCTGCTGCTCGGTCATCTCCTAGAAAACCGGGCCAAGGGCCAAACTTCAGCGGCGATTCGGCAGCTGATCGGCTTACAGGCCAAGACCGCGCGGGTGATTCGCCAGGGCCAGGACATGGATATCCCCATTGTTGAGGTGGTGCTGGGGGATGTGATTTTGGTGCGTCCGGGGGAGAAAATTCCGGTCGATGGGGAGATTATCGAGGGGGCATCGACCCTGGATGAGGCGATGGTAACCGGCGAAAGCGTGCCGGTGCAGAAAACCGTTGGCGATGAAGTGATTGGGGCGACCCTGAACAAAACCGGCAGCTTCATCTTCCGGGCTACGCGGGTGGGCAAAGACACCGTGTTGGCCCAAATCGTCAGGCTGGTGCAGCAGGCCCAGGCGGCTAAAGCGCCCATTCAGCGGTTGGCCGACCAGGTGACCGCCTGGTTTGTGCCGGTGGTGATCGCGATCGCGATCCTCACCTTCATCGTCTGGTACACCGTCATGGGCAATGTCACCATGGCGCTGCTCACCGCCGTGGGCGTGCTGATTATTGCCTGCCCCTGTGCCCTGGGCTTGGCCACCCCCACCTCGATTATGGTCGGTACCGGCAAAGGGGCTGAGCACGGCATTTTGATTAAGGGAGCCGACAGCCTGGAGCTGGCCCACAAAATTCAAACCATTGTGCTCGACAAAACCGGAACGATTACCCAGGGCAAACCCACCGTGACCGATTACCTGACGGTAAACGGAACCGCCCATGAACTGCACGTCCTGACCCTAGCCGGTTCCCTAGAACGCAATTCTGAGCACCCCCTGGCGGCCGCGGTAGTGCAGTATGCCCAGACCCAGGGCGTGACCCTGGTGGAGGCCCAAGGGTTTGAGGCCGTCGCCGGTAGCGGTGTCCAAGGTTCCGTCGCGGGCCAGTGGGTGCAAATAGGTACCCACCGCTGGATGCAGGAACTCGACATCAGCACCGAGGCCCTCCAGCCGCCCTGGGAACGGCTGGAATCTGCCGGTCGCACGGTGGTCTGGCTGGCGATGGATGGCCAATTGGAAGCCATTTTGGCCATTGCCGATGCCGTCAAACCGTCTTCGTCCAGGGCCATTGCCACCCTGCAGCGCATGGGTCTGGAGGTGGTCATGCTCACCGGCGACAACCGCCGCACCGCTGAGGTGATTGCCCGCGAAGTGGGCATTACCCGCGTCTTTGCCGAGGTGCGCCCCGACCAAAAATCGGCCCAGATCCAGACCCTACAGCGGAAGGGCCAGATCGTGGCCATGGTCGGCGACGGCATTAACGATGCCCCGGCCCTAGCCCAGGCCGACGTGGGCATAGCGATTGGAACCGGCACCGATGTGGCGATCGCCGCCAGCGACATCACCCTGATCTCCGGCGACCTGCAGGGCATCGTCACCGCCATTCAGCTCTCCCGCGCCACCATGACCAACATTCGTCAAAACCTGTTCTTTGCCTTTGTCTACAACGTGGCGGGCATTCCCCTTGCAGCGGGCGTTCTCTACCCCATCCTGGGCTGGCTGCTCAGCCCCATGATTGCCGGAGCCGCCATGGCCCTAAGCTCAGTGTCGGTGGTAACGAACGCCCTCAGACTGCGGAATTTTCGCCCCAAACTCCAACGCTAACCAGTTCTGAATTTTGAATTCTGAAGTTTGAATTTCCCCTCTCCCCTCCCCCTCTATGCCCCCCAACCCAATACCCCTCGCTACCCTCACCCTGCTGCTGGGCCTCGCCACCAGCACCCCCGCCCAGGGAAACCAAGATCCCATGACCAACCCTGCGCGGGTACACCCTGGCCAGTTCCAGCCCATTGAGCAACCTCTGTGGTCCAAGGTAGCGGTCACCGGGGTGGGCCTGAGCCTGATCGGGTTGGAACTGTGGTGGTTTTTACTGAGCCAGCCCAAGGCGCGCCAGGCCAGTACTGGCGACGGCGCACAAACCATCACCGTCATTGTCGACGGTGGCTACGACCCCAGCCAGATCGTCGTGCAGGCTGGGCAGCCCGTGCGGCTCAATTTCTACCGCAAAGACCCCAGCCCTTGCTTAGATGAAGTGCGCTTTCCCGATTTTCGCATTGCCCAGGCCCTGCCCGTCAACCAGACCACCGCGATTGAGTTTACCCCCACCCAGCCGGGCCGCTACGAGTTCACCTGCGGCATGAACATGTTTCGCGGCACCATCGAAGTGCGCCCTGGGGCCAGCGCCCTGAAGGACAACGGGCCAATTCATGGAGAATCTCAATCGTTAGCTGCTCCATCATCGGCTTTTGACTCAAGAACTCTTCGGGTAGCAAATTTTACACTTTGACTAGTTTGAGCCCCTTACACTGCTACCGGATCTAACTACCTTGCCGGTAAAAACAAGATGGATTTGAGTGATACCCTGCTCACCTTGAGCGCTACTTTGCCCACCTCAGCGGCTCAATCTGGAACCACCACCCCTCCCACACCGGGTGCACCGGGGGTTGGCGATTCTCTGTATCCCGGCTTTGGTAATGGTGGCTATGATGCCCAGCACTACACCCTCGACCTGAAGGTGCTCGATGCCATCACGAGTCAGATGAAGGCGACGACGACCATTGAGGCGATCGCCACTCAAAATCTCAGCAGCTTTAACCTCGACTTTATTGGGTTTGACATTCAGGGCATTACCGTCAACGGCGAAGCCGCTACCTTCAGCCGCGATGGGCAGGAGCTGACCGTTACCCCCTCGATCGCTCTCCATGAGGGTGAGGCCTTTACGGTAGCGGTTCAGTATA
>JAIXUR010000286.1 GCA_027483425.1 Cyanobacteriota bacterium
AGCGCTAAAGGCCCCTAAAGGCTCGAAACCCTGATACAGAAACGATTCTATAGACCCACAGGCTTGACGATCATGGGGGCACTGGGTAGTCTATTGGTGACAGTTTCGTGACACCGGATACGCTAAGACGCACCTTTGAGTGACCCTAGGAACCGCTCAAACCCTTGTGGGATAAAGGAAGCCGATGGCGGGATTTGAACCCGCGACCGCTCGATTACGAATCGAGTGCTCTACCACTGAGCCACATCGGCAATGGATATTCACAGTGAATTAGTATACCAGGGCCAGGCGATCGCTAAAGCTGATCTGTGGCGCTAGCCCTAGCGAAACTGGCCATTGGGCCTAGGTGGATAGCGGTTCAGTCTTTTTCGATATACTTGCGGACACTGTTGAGGTCGATATAGCGATCGGTGGCGTTACGCAGCTCGCGGGCAATCATACCCTCGGTGGAGACCACGATGATGTGGGTGTTTTTTGATCGCAGCAGCTCAACGGCGCGCTCGAAGTCACCATCGCCGCTGAATAGAACCACTTCATCGTACTGGTCAACGGTGTTGAACATATCGATGGCGATTTCAATATCGAGGTTGGCTTTTTGAGAGTAGCGACCAGAGGTATCGTCGTAATATTCCTTGAGGATCTTGGTGCGAACGGTATAGCCCAAGCTAATGAGGGCATCTCGAAACCCTCGCTGATCCTGCGGATCTTTGAGGCCGGTGTACCAAAAAGCGTTGACCAGGGTAGCCCCGCCGTCTAAGTTAAGAAAATATTCCAAGACGCGCTTGGGGTCAAAAAACCAGCCGTTCTTTTGCTGGGCATAAAACATGTTGTTGCCGTCTACAAATATCGATAGACGCTTTAGGCCATACCTATTAGACATAAAAATTTAAAGGTAAATAAATGAATTCGTTATCTATAGTCAATGCAGTTATCGATTGGTCTTTGGATGAGTTTAGATGCTTTCCAATAAAGATGTGTAGCTGGAACCAGGGTAAATGCAACAGGTAATTATAGAATCGAAGCTTACAAGTGTAGCTGTTTTCCCTAAAAAAATCTATAGCTTAATCAAGGCTAGCGACAAATGTTGCCAAACTACTTCGGGTCGAGTTCGACATAAGCCCAAAGAACCATTTCGACTCAGTGGTATTAGAGGCCTAGACTAGTGCCAAACAGCACCAACCAATAGCATCTGGCAAGTATGAATGACGCTAACTAGCCCAGGCTTACCTGGAGTCAGCGCCTAGCGGGCTAATTTATATGGCCCTGGGGGCAGATTTGCAAACTATATAGTATTTAGCCTAGGTTAGGGGGCAATCTAGGGCGGCTGCGCTGTCGTCGTTAGCCCTGGAAAAACACGTTACATAATCAGCTATACATAGTGAGCCAGTTATGCCAAGAGGCTAGCCGTAACCTCATCATCCATAAACCTTACCTTTATAAAGCATGAATTTATAAACCATTAGAAATAGCTAGAACTGCTTCCCATTATAGGCGGTAATCTCCCAGTCTGGCCTGCTGGAGCCCAGGCTAGGGAACATCACTGGTGTGGGCCTTGAGAATGGCCTGCAACTCTGGGGGTAAATTTTCCAGGAACCGATAGCCCGTGGCCACCTCAAGGCGCTGAACCGAGGTTTGGTAGCGTCGCCAGTCGGGGTTGACCTGATCGATGTTGGGCATGTCTACGGCAATCACCTGGGTGTCGGATCCAACCCCTAGGCCGCCCTCAGGCAGGCGATCGTACACCACTATGATTTTCCACAGGCGGGAGGGTACAGCGATCGCCCGATTGCCCACGCTGCCCTGATTACCGTAGGCCCCGGCCAACACATGCAGGCTGGAGTTATCCTGGTACACCAGGGAGCGACCGTATTCTTCGAGATCTTTCCAGGGGCCACGGTTGTTTTCGGGTGCTTGGGGAATGATATTGGTCATCAAAAAGGTGGCGGCGTTGTCGCGCACGGTATTGGTGCGATCGCCCGAGGGGACCACGTGACCGCGATCGTAGCCGCTGCCCCGGTAGTCGTTGGGGGTGACCTGGTAAAACCCCTGGGGTAGCACGCCATCGGGGCGAAAGTTATCTTGGCGGTCGGTGGAGCCCAGCCAATCGGCGTTGACCTGCCAACTGGCCCAGTTCAGCCGGTTGCGATCGCGGCTGTAGGAAAGCACATACTGACTCCGCTGGATCAAATAGTTGTTGGGGTCAGTGGTATTGGCCTGGCTGGGGTTGCCCAGCACCAGGTGGGGATGGCTAGAGGCCGGGGCCGGGGCCGGTGGGGTGGGCGAGGTCGCGGGCAAAAGTTCACACGCCCGACCGTTACCGTCGCCATCGAGGCCGTAGGGGTCGCGGGCAAAGGCCTCCAGCACCACCTGGGCCTGGGCCTGACTGGCAAAATCGCCGCAGTTGCAGTCATCGTCTACGCAGGGGGGCAGCGTCGACAGATCGACTGGCGCTGTCCAGTTGGCGACCAGCCGCAGCAGGTCGCTACAACCACCTAGCCCAATTCCCAGAGCCAATAGCGCTAGAGAACGGCCACAAAAACGAACCCAGGAAACATCCATGGCACCCCAAAAATCCTTAATTCAGGCACCCCGTAACACTGCTGGAGTGCATACAAATGTACTTATAGCATGGCTCCTTGCCACAGTACGGCCCCGGCCAGTGGGGGCGTCCCGAGGGACAAGGGGTGGACAGAGGTTGCGGAAGAACTCATTAGCGTTAACAATGTGAGACGTGCCCTGGACAATCCCCCTGCCCAGCATAGGGATATTTGACCCGATTGGTGAGGGGTGGCGTTGGCACCAGTCACAACGCAATTCCCATGTTTTGCCCGTAATTTCCATTCACTACCAGGATGATTATGCTCAACCAAGCAATTGCCAAACTACAGGCATGGTTCCCCGCTGACGAGGTTCACGCTCACTGTGATGGGCCCTGTGGCGTTTACGATTCCTCCTCGGCTCGCGTAGCTGCCGAGGCCGTGCTATCAATGACTAAAAAACTGGTCGATCTCGAGCCGCCTGCCGCTGGTGACAAGGCCGCTGGCATTGCCTACCAAAATACCTTCTCCCGCTATATCGCCATCAAAGAAGAGCAGGCTCAGCTCACCAAAGACGAACTGCTGATTTTGTGGACGGACTACTTCAAGCCCGTGCACCTGGAGCAGTTTCCTGACCTCCACGACACCTTCTGGAAGGCGGCTAAGCTCTGCTCAGCCTGCAAGGTAGAAGTCAGTGTGCAGCACGCCACTGAGTTAATGGCGGCGGTTCAGAAAATCCACGGCATATTCTGGGCTACCAAGAACCGGGATGTTGCTTGGTACACCGCCAGCTAGAGCGGCGGCAGGGCAGGGAGGGGTATTAACCTTCTTCCTTACTCTGCTCGTCCAACTGTGCTGGAAGAGCCCTTTGTGCCGACCGCCCCGCTGCCGATCGCCCCGCTACCGCCGTCGCAATTGCGCCATAGCCGCCTCACCGATGGGGTGCTGTGGCTGCTGAGACGGCGGCGGCGGTTTCGCGTGGTGGGGATGTCGATGCGGCCCCTGCTAGAGCCGGGTGCCGAGGTTTTGATCAATCCGTTTGCCTATGGTCAGCAGCGTCCGCGATCGGGGGATCTGATCGTGGCCTACCATCCTGGTCGGTCGGGCCTGCGGTTGATTAAGTGGGTCGTGTATGTGGAGTCTGAGGGTTGCTTTTTGCAAGGGCTCAACGATGGGGCGAGTACGGACAGCCGCGAGTTTGGCCTGGTGCCCTGGGATCGCATTGTCGGAAAAGTCATATGCCGGTTCCCGTAGCGTGGGTCATGGGTGAACCCGTGGGCTGCACCCTTATTTGCTTGATGACCCACGGCCCGAGTTTCGTTGTTAACGGGGGCCATCCGTAAACCAGGGGATTACGCCGTTTATCCTGGGGAATTTACGGTACGGGTGGGGTGCTCGGTCGTGGGTCGGGGCGTTAATCCTTGGGTTGAACCGTTGTACCTTGGGGCGACCCACGCTACGGGGGTTCTTCTTGGATGATTCGCGGTGTGGGTG
>JAIXUR010000134.1 GCA_027483425.1 Cyanobacteriota bacterium
GAGTTTTCCTTGGCCGGCGTTAACTTTCCGGCCAAGTTGTTTTATCTGGTCGGGGCTACCCCCCTGTGCGCCAGCAGCAGCGAAGCCCGGCGTCAGATCCAGGGGGGCGCGGTCAAGCTCGACGGCGACAGGGTGACCGACCCCAATCAGGAGTTTGCCGGCCCCGACGAGCTGATCGACAAAGTCGTGCAGGTAGGCAAGAAAAGGTTTGCCCGCCTGGTGCCCTAGGGCAGACCGATCCAACGCCCTTCACCCCTAAATGAGCCAGGACTGATCTCAGCAGGCCCCGCTACAGAAACGCGGCCTGCTGGGCGACTAGAAGATCTTTCACCCCCAGCTCACCCATCTCTAAAATCTGATTCATCTGCTGGCGACTAAAGCTGCCTTCCTCCGCCGTGCCCTGCACCTCAATAATGTTGAGGCTTTCATTGAGCACCATGTTGAAGTCCACGGTGGCCGCAACATCTTCTTCGTACTGTAGATCCAGGAAGGTATCGTTTTCAATCAAGCCCACGGATACGGCGGCCACCCCGTGAACCAGGGGCGATCGCGCCAGCACGCCCTGTTCCACCAGGCTTTGCACGGCATCTTTGAGGGCCACATAGCCGCCGGTAATAGAGGCTGTTCGGGTGCCCGCATCCGCCTGCAGCACGTCAGCATCCACCAACAGAGTCCGCTCACCCAGCAGACCAAAATCCAGCGTCGATCGCAGACTACGTCCAATCAAGCGCTGAATCTCCTGGGTGCGGCCCGATAGCTTGAGCACCTCCCGGGCCTGGCGCTGGGGCGTAGCCCCTGGCAGCATTCGATACTCCGCAGTCAGCCACCCCCGGCCAGAACCTTGCAGAAACCGAGGCACGCCATCTTCGACAGACACCGTACAGAGCACCTGGGTATTGCCACAACGGGTGAGCACAGACCCCGCCGCAAACTTTGTAAACTGGCGCTCAAAACTAATAGGGCGCAACTGGTTGGGTTGTCGACCGTCTGGACGTTGCCAAGCCATAAAAACTGTCCAAATTGTCCTCCTTAGAATACAGCAGCCCACCGCTGTCCGTAAGCTTCTTCAGGTTCCCTCCAGATTAAGAGGGGGTTTGAAAAGGGTTGTCCCAGGTCTGATTTGCCACCAAGAGACCGCCAAAACACTGATTTTTGAGGACATCAGCCTAAGATCTAAGTATGGCCTGAGACGCTCTTTGGCTTTTCAAACACCCTCTGAGGGGGCTCCAGCCCTAACCCATCCGGGGTTTTGATGGGCCAGGCTGACCGGTCTGAGTTCAGCGCCCTGGGGTGGGATAGTTCATTTAAGATGGAATACGCCATAGAGCTGGAGCAGCAGCCAACCCCATTACGTTCATTAGTACATTTATATTTGCATGTATGTAGGGTATTCGCCGCATCAACCCTCAGAAATTACGCTATATTTAGCCCAGCCATGGAGGTTGTTCCAGAAATATAGCGTGGCTCTACGCTGCTATTGTGCTGGGGCGATCGCCGCCACCTGCCCCTGTCACTCTCACCTATGGTCTCCCAGCTCAAATCCCTTACCCTAGCGTCACCGTCTCCCATTGTCCGCCACCCCCTGCTGCAAACCGTGGAGGGCACCGTTCAGGTCTTTACCGCCGTCCATCGCAGCTTCTTCACTAATGTCATGGTGCAGGCCCTACGCATTGCCGACCAGGGAAAACCGGTTCTGATCGTGCAGTTTCTCAAGGGAGGCATTCACCAGGGGCCCAGCCAGCCCATGCAGCTGGGTCAGAACCTAGACTGGATCCGCAGTGATATGACTCGCTGCATTCACGACCCAGAGGTAAGCACCAGCGAGAAGCAAGCGGTCAAAGACCTGTGGTTACACACCAAATCCGTCGTAACCAAGGGCCGCTATGGCCTGGTCGTCCTCGATGAGCTGAGCCTGGCGGTCAACTACGGCCTGATTCCCACCCAAGATGTGGTCGATTTTCTCAACCAGCGCCCTCCCCAGGTCGATGTCATTCTCACTGGCCCAGCCATGCCTGACGCGCTGCTGACCGTAGCCGACCAGGTGACAGAATTTCGCCGCAATTTTTTGCCCTAGCTCTCTAGAGACACCCATTGCCATGATTAAGAACGACGCCTGGATAGCCAAAATGGCTGTTGAAGGCATGATTGAGCCTTTTCAGCCCTCCCTAGTCAGGCAGCTTACCCAGGCTGAAACCAGCGTCAGCCAACCGGTGATCAGCTATGGGCTCTCGTCCTACGGGTACGACATTCGGCTATCCCCCGCTGAGTTTAGAATCTTTCGCCACATCCCTGGAACCGTGGTGGATCCGAAAAACTTCAGTCCCGCCAATCTAGAGCCGACAGAGCTGAAGACCGATGCCAGCGGCAGCTATTTTATTCTGCCCGCCCACTCCTATGGGCTAGGCGTAGCTTTGGAAAAGATCTCTGTCCCTGACAATATCAGCGTCATCTGCATTGGCAAGTCAACCTACGCCCGCTGCGGTATTATTGCCAACCTCACCCCGGCTGAAGCCGGGTGGCGCGGCCACCTGACGCTCGAGTTTTCCAATTCGTCCAGCGCCGACTGCCGGATGTATGCCAACGAAGGCGTCGTGCAACTCATGTTCTTTGAGGGCGAACCATGCCAGGTCAGCTACGATACTCGCCAGGGCAAATACCAGGATCAAGATGAGCAGGTTACCCTGGCCAGAATTTAGGTTCTTGACAGGGTTAGGTAATTCAAGCCCTTCAGAAAGAGTGACCCCTGCGGCTCTGGCTCATTCCCCCTCTGGCAGATCGCTGTCCGCCAAACTGAGATAGAGCAGCACAAAGCCTACGCAGCCGATAAACCGAAAGGCTGGCTGTTGTCCATTCCAGTCGACCGACTGCCACATGGTGAACCACTCCCCGGCCACCACCATAAAGCCCACAAACCAAAACACAAAGGCTAGGGTCAGCCCATAGACCGCGGTGGCCTTGGCCTGGTTAAATGCCGCTCCGCCCCGGCCAATGGCTTGCAGCAACTGCACCGCACCGCCCAGGCATAGCACCGTAATGGTCGCTTCAGTGGCGATGATGGCCCCGTAGACCAGCTTCTGAATGGGGGGAGACGCGATCGCCCGCCAGGTCAGCTGACTATCTGGAAACACCGTATCCATACTCAGCACATGCTGGATGTACATAAAGTTGGCGTTGTAGTCCGTCAGGTTATTGAGCACAATCACCAGGGCTAGCAGGCCAATCGACCCTACCAGCAGAGTTTTTGAAATCCGAGCCGCCATAGAATTAGGTAAACCCAAATAACTATATAGTGTGAACTCATTCTCTCCCGTGAACACCCTTCTGGAACCCCTGCGGGGTGGCCTAGTGGTCTCGTGCCAGGCACCCCTCGACTCTCCCCTACACCATCCCCAGGTGATCGCGGCCATGGCGATGGCGGCCCTAAATCAGGGAGCCGTTGGGGTACGGATCGATAGCCCTGAGCATATTCAGGCGGTGCGCGATCGCACCGACCGACCCATTATCGGCCTTTGGAAGCAGGTGATACCGCCATCTGCGGTCTATATCACCCCCCAGTTTCACCATGCCGCAGCCGTGGCCCAGGCGGGCAGCGACATCATTGCCGTAGATGCGACCCAACGCTCCCGCCCCGGCGGTGAAACCCTAGGCAGGTTAATTGAGCGCATTCACGGCGAACTGGGTAAACCCGTCATGGCCGATGTCGACACCCTCGACAACGCCCTGCTGGCGGTAGAGGCTGGAGCAGACTGCCTTGGCACGACCCTATTTGGCTACACCGAAGCCACCCAGGGCCAACCCCCGCCAGGGTTTGCGCTCCTACAAGCCATGGTCGAACATTGTCCGGTGCCAGTGATCTGTGAAGGGGGGATTGGGTCTCCAGCCCAGGCCCATAAAGCCCTTGACCTGGGTGCCTACGCCGTTGTGGTCGGTACCGCCATTACCGGCATCGACAGCCTGGTGCAGGGCTACCTCAACGCCATCCAGCAACCCTAACGACAGACCCAAAAAGAAAGGGTGAATGGACTCAGCATCCATTCACCCCTTCTTTTGAAGACTCTACATTAACCACCAGTGGCTACATGGAGGAGCCTACACCACCATAGGATCCATAGAAAAACAGGCCCACCACCACCAAGATGCCGGTACCGGCAACGGTAGCCACAATCCACAAAGGAATTCGTCCGCTCTGAAGCATGAGAGTCGCCTCCTACTAATCTGGTAAATAGCCCAACACAGTCTGGTCAGTCTAATCCGACTAACCGCGAAAATAGCTCAGCCTAGTTGAAGAAGTAGCTAGAAAACAGCAGACCTAGCACAAAAACCAACAACAGACCCAAAAATAGGGATGTGCGGTTAAGCTCTACGGGCTGCTTATTAGAGTTAGGAGTACGTTCCATGGGTATCTCTTATCGTTGAATAAACTGCATCGCCGCGATCGCACCCAGGAAAAAGACGCTAGGCACGCCCAGCGTGTGCACAGCCAACCAGCGCACGGTGAAGATCGGGTAGGTAATTTGCTCGTTAGGAGAATTGCTTTGCATAGGTTCAATCAAACGTGGGAGTAACTAAAGCACTATTGATTCAAAAACATGTCGATTTGATCCTTCGCTTCAAAGCGATCGGACACAATCGGCAGCTGCATTTGGTTGTCGGGGTAATAGGAATTAGGGCGGGGCGTGCCAAAGGCATCGTAGGCTAAGCCAGTGCTTACAAACAGCCACCCTGCGATAAACAGCATGGGAATGGTAATGCTATGGATAATCCAGTAGCGGATGCTCGTGACAATGTCGCCAAACGGGCGCTCACCTGTAGAACCTGCCATATCAACGTCTCCTCTCTGAACACAGAAGAATCTAATCTCATCATAGAGAACCCCGGAAACCCTAACAAGCTATTTCAACGAAGTTCCCCAAATTTTCCTAGGCGATCTCCGGGCTGTACTTGAGAATAGTGCCCTTCTGCCCCAGAATGAAGCCCTTCTCGGGATCCAAAAACTTCACCTTGTAGAAGTTAGACGGTACATCGCCCACAGATTTATCCTTAAACCAGGTTTTGCCACCGTCAAAGCTACAGAGCAGATTGCCGCCGCCGCCGGTTACCCAAACCTCGTCTCCAGTGCGAAAGGCCATATCCAGCAGACCCCAGCTTGTCCCAAACTCAGGACTCAGGGCCTCGGTAAAGTCATCGGAGGCCCGCGAGTTAGAGAACCGCACCTGACCACCCCGAGCTATCACCCAAAGCTTACCAGCCGCATCGAAGCCCATATTCTGTAGGCGTCTTGAGTTCTGACGATTGTGGGGAATCCACTCATCCTGGCCTAACGCCCAGGTGGAGTAAAAGTTGCCCCGCGAAGACACCGCCACATAGCGTCCATCACTAGAACGCACCATGTTGCGCACAACCCCCACAGCACCTTGAACCATCGCCTTCCAGGTACGACCACCATCTTCAGTCTTGTAGATCGCACCAATATCCGTGGCCAATTCAGCCGTCTTGGGCCCCACCGCCGTAATCAAAAAGGGCGATCCTGGCAGTTCTTTACTCAGGGGCACATTTTCCCAGGTTTCACCCCCGTCAGCTGTGTGCAACAGCACCGATGGAATGCCGGCCACCCAGCCCTCCATGCCCTCAAAATCAACAGAAGTAAAGGTGTAGGGCTGATCGCCTAGGGCTAACTCGCGCACCTGCCAGGTCTCCCCCCCATCCGTCGTTTCCAGGAGCGTATTGCGACTACCTACAATCCAACCGTGGGCGGCATCCTGGGTAAACGCCACATCCGATAGGGTAGCCTCCACCGGTACCGGCACCACCTGCCACGGATGCACATCTACGTCCGCCAAAAAGTAACTGGAGCAACTGGTCGCCAGCACCACAGCCACCAGCACTACCAGAACTCGCTTTAACCCGTCAAACGCAGCGTGCATAAAACTTCAGAACCCGTACTTCCTAAACAACACTCAGGTCAAATCGGCCTAGAGCAAGCGCTACAGACCCTACAGCTCCACTAGGGAGTGCTGGCTACTTCAAGCCGTAGAGGCTAATGAAGAACATAAACCCCAGGGCCAACGCACCGAAGATTAAAATATTCTTCTGGCCCGGAGTCAATCGATTCACGCCCAGGCCGAAGTTCAAGTTTTCCTTGAAGCCAGAGGGAGAATTAACCGGGCCAATGTTGCTGAACTGCTTCTTGGGAGCGCTACACACCGGGCAGCGCCAGTTCAGGGGTAACTCTTCAAAGGCAGTGCCCATGGGGATCTTAGCCCGACTGTCTCCCTTAACCGGCTCGTAGGAGTAGCCGCAGGATCGACATTCGTAGCAGTCCATGTCCTCAGGAGCAAGGACCGCCACCTCATTTACAGAGTCACCCTCAAAGGCATCCCCAGACGCGGTGGCCAAATCCACCGATTCAGAAGCATTAGCCGACGGCTCAGGTTCAACACTCATAGGACCAAGGCATCTTAATTGAATCAGGGTTAACTCGGGCAATCAGCAAATTCCGCACCTGCCAAGCCGTCTCGTCAGCTTACCCCAGGCAAAATGCTCGTTGTAAACAATTATGACACAGTTGGGTCATCTCTCTCATTTAGCCTAGAAGCGGTTCAAGCTAATCGATCGCATAGTATTTTTCTAACGGTCAGGACAACTCTGGCCCAGGTTTTTCCACTAAATTGCCTTAGAATACCTTTGAAGCGTATGAGCTGTGGATTCTTTGCTCATGCTCTATGTACTAGCCTTCTAGGGTGGTGACTTTGTGTTCGTCTTATCTGGCTACGAGTATTTCCTAGTCTTTTTACTCATCTCCTGTCTGGTGCCCGTAGCGGCCCTGACCGCCTCTAAGCTGCTGCGCCCCATCAGCCGTGGCCCAGCTCGCAGAACCACCTATGAGTCAGGCATGGAGCCCATCGGTGGCGCATGGATCCAATTTAATATTCGCTACTACATGTTTGCCCTGGTCTTCGTGATCTTCGACGTGGAGACCGTGTTTCTTTACCCCTGGGCCGTAGCGTTTAGTCAGCTGGGCTTGCTGGCTTTTATAGAAGCCCTGATTTTCATCGCCATCTTGGTCGTTGGTCTTGTCTACGCTTGGCGTAAAGGAGCTCTGGAATGGTCATGACCCCCCCCTCAGCCACGAATCCACTTTCCCTTGCCCCAGGAGAGAAGCTGGCCAACCCTTCAGCACCCCCTGCGGTTACCCACGGGCTGTCTGAGAATGTCATTCTGACGACGGTGGATGACCTGTACAACTGGTGCAGGCTATCCAGCCTTTTTCCCCTGCTCTACGGCACCGCCTGCTGCTTCATTGAGTTTGCGGCCCTAATCGGCTCTCGATTCGACT
This sequence comes from Cyanobacteriota bacterium, assembly GCA_027483425.1. GTDB lineage: Bacteria > Cyanobacteriota > Cyanobacteriia > Phormidesmidales > Phormidesmidaceae > Nodosilinea. Next base: position 7,337 of record JAIXUR010000134.1, read on the forward strand.
TCGACCGGTTTGGGTTGTTGCCTAGGGCCAGTCCCCGGCAAGCCGATCTCCTGATCACCGCCGGCACCGTCACCATGAAAATGGCCCCGGCCCTAGTGCGGCTCTACGAGCAAATGCCTGACCCCAAGTACGTCATTGCGATGGGTGCCTGCACGATCACCGGCGGCATGTTCAGCAGTGATTCGCCCTCGGCGGTGCGCGGCGTGGATAAGCTGATTCCTGTGGATGTTTACATTCCAGGTTGCCCTCCCCGACCCGAGGCCATTATTGATGCCATCATCAAGCTGCGCAAGAAGGTGGCCACCGAGTCTATGCAGGATCGGGCCTACACCTTGCAGACCCATCGTTTTTACGAGCGCAGCCACGCCCTCAAGACCGTACCGCCCATTCTGACCGGCCAGTACCTGCAGATGGGCACCCACGCAACACCGCCTAAGGAGCTCCTAGAGGCCATGGGCATGCCCATAGCTGAGCCGGTGGCTGAGCTTGTTCCCGAAAATGAGGAGATCTAAATGGCTGGAACAGACTCTCAACCGTCCTCTCCCGAGGAGACATCTGCACCCTTAGTAGAAGCTGGGGCGGCCTCTAGCTGGCTAACCGAAAACGGGTTCGACCATCAGCTAGCCCCTCGAGACCACCTGGGAATTGAGGTCATTCAGGTCGAGCCTCAGTTTTTGATCCCTATTTGCACGGCGCTGTACGCCTACGGCTTTAACTATCTCCAGTGCCAGGGTGCCTACGATGATGGCCCCGGCAAGGCTCTGGTCAGCTTCTACCACTTGACCAAGGTAGACGACAACGCTGATCGGCCTGAGGAGGTTCGCGTTAAGGTGTTTTTGCCCCGCAACGATCCCCGGGTTCCCTCGGTCTATTGGGTTTGGAAGGCCGCCGACTGGCAGGAGCGTGAAAGCTATGACATGTACGGCATCATTTACGAAGGTCACCCCAACCTCAAACGGCTCCTGATGCCGGAAGACTGGATCGGCTGGCCCCTGCGAAAAGACTACATATCGCCTGACTTCTATGAGTTGCAGGATGCCTACTAGGTAAAGGGGTAATGATGACTAAGTCATCATTACCCCTTGATTTTTTACGGGGTTCAGCAGTCCTTTACAGCGCTACGCAATCAGGCTGGTTTTCCAGCGCTCTAAAGACCTGGAAACTCGCCTATAAACTTGACCTCCGGTTGGAGCCGCACGGCCCAGCGAGCTTCCACTTCATCTTGCACGTGGCGGATTAATTGACGAATATCGGTGGCAGTGGCACCGCCCAGGTTAACAATAAAGTTGGCATGGCGTTCGGACACTTGGGCATTGCCGATGCGATCGCCCTTGAGGCCAGATTTTTCAATTAAATCCCCCGCTGTGTGGGGGTAGGGGTTGCGAAACACACTGCCACAGTTGGGCAGGTCATAGGGCTGGGTAGCCCGCCGCTGGTTAAGACCCGCCAGGGTGTCGGCCACCACGATTTCGGGGTCATGCCCTGGTTCTAGCTGCAAGGTGGCCTCGAGCACGACTCGATGCCCGCCCTGTAGGGCTGAGGTGCGGTACTTAAAGCCCAAGTCCCGAGGGAGAAGCTGCATTAACCGCTGTTCTTCTACCCGCTCCAGGTCAACCACCAGCGTGGAAGCGAGTACATCGGCTGTGCAGCCGC
>JAIXUR010000302.1 GCA_027483425.1 Cyanobacteriota bacterium
CTTCGGTCTCGGCCTCTAGGGTGAGCTCAATGTACTTGCCAATGCGAATCGGCCCCACGTTGGTATAGCCCATGTGGGCCAACCCAGACTGCACCGCCGTCCCCGCCGGATCGAGTACCGAAGGGCGCAGGGTGACATAGATGCGAGCGCTGTAGTGGGGCACGGTAAACTCCGTTGGCGGCGGGAAAAATCGCAATCATCAGCACTCACCATCCTACCGTATCGTCTGGTTGATAAAATTGAGCTAGTAAACGTGAGCCAGCATGGTGCGACGAACCCGCAATCAAGAAAAAATTCTCACCGCCCTGAAGGGTCTGAGTCAACCCATTTCCGCCCAGGATCTCTACATCGATATGCGCCAGGAGGGCGTCACCATGGGGCTGGCCACGGTCTATCGCTCCTTGGATGCCCTCAAGCTAGAAGGGGCCGTACAAATGCGCACCCTGCCCTCGGGGGAAGCGCTTTACAGCCTGCCCCAAGAAGATCGCCACCACCTCACCTGCCTCCAGTGCGGCATTACCATCGCCATAGATGAATGCCCGGTGCACAGCCTAGAGCAGGATCTGCACCAGGCCCATCGATTCAAGATTTTCTACCACACCCTCGAATTTTTTGGCCTCTGCCCCCGCTGTCAGGTCGAGCTACCCGTGGGTCAAGCCCAGGCTTAGTAAGAAGAATCACAAATGTGCCTGCCCAGTCCACGGCAGGGGGCACGCCGGGGCTAATTCTTAGGGGATTCTAAGCATTAACGGGGCATTAATCCGGGGCCAGTACTATGCAGGGAACGCCAGTCAGGAGCCCAAGGGCTCAGGCGCTCCCCGATGGGGCCTCAATCGGTCTCAATTGGGCAAACCAGTCGCCCTCGACGGCTGAAACGGTGGCTGACGTGACGTTAGTAAGGAGCGTTCACCCGGTACGATACTACAGATCAATTTAACCCTTCAGCGCATGCGCCTGGGATGGCGGGGTGGGCAGCGGCCTATCGAATTACCAATCGAATTACCAATGGAGTCATGGTCATGGTTGCAATTACATCGGTTCACAGCAGGCAAATTCTCGACTCTCGGGGCAACCCCACCGTTGAGGTTGATGTGGTGCTGGAGACTGGGGCCAAGGGCCGGGCTGGGGTTCCGTCCGGGGCGTCTACCGGGATTCGTGAAGCCCTAGAACTGCGGGATGGCGACAAGGCTATCTACGGTGGCAAAGGGGTGCTGAAGGCCGTCGCCAATGTCAACGACACCATTGCCCCTGCCATTCTGGGCATGGATGCGATGGATCTCGCCGCCGTAGACTACAAGATGCTGGCCCTCGACGGCACCGATAACAAGGGCACCCTCGGGGCCAACGCCATTCTGGGCGTATCGATGGCGGTGGCGCGGGCGGCAGCGATCGCCGCCGATGTTCCCCTCTACGTGCACCTGGGCAGCGCCGACTCAACCCTGCTGCCGGTGCCCTGCTTCAACATCATCAACGGAGGCGCCCACGCCGACAACAGCGTTGACTTCCAAGAATTCATGGTGGCCCCGGTGGGTGCCCCGACCTTTTCTGAGGCCCTGCGCTACGGGGCTGAGGTCTACCACGCCCTCAAGTCGGTGCTCAAAGAGTCTGGCTACAGCACCGCCATTGGCGATGAAGGCGGCTTTGCCCCCGACCTGAAGAGCAACGTTGAAGCCATCGAGGTGATTCTCAAGGGCATTGAAAAAGCCGGTCTGCGCCCCGGTATCGACATGGCGATCGCCCTTGATCCAGCCGTCAGTGAGCTGTACCAAGAGGATGGCAGCTACCTGTTCTACAAGTCCGACAACAGTCGCAAGAGCACCGAGGACATGATCGCCCTGTGGGAAAGCTGGGTTAACCAGTTTCCCATTGTGTCCATCGAAGACGGTCTGGGCGAGCAAGACTGGAGCGGTTGGCAGGCCATGACCCAGCGGTTGGGCGATCGCATTCAGCTGGTGGGCGACGATGCCTTTGTCACCAACCCCGCCATCATTGCCCAGGCGATCAAAGACGGCGTGGGCAACTCCACCCTGGTGAAAGTCAACCAGATCGGCACCATCACCGAAACCCTCGAGGCGATCAAAATGTCCCACGACGCAGGCTACACCTGCATGGTCAGCCACCGCTCCGGCGAAACCCCCGATGACTTCATCGCCGACCTGGTGGTGGGGGCCATGACCGGGCAGATCAAGTCTGGGGCTCCCTGCCGGGGCGAGCGGTTGTCGAAGTACAACCAGCTTCTGCGCATTGAAGAAGAACTGGGGGCCAAGGCCAAGTACGCCGGTCTAGACATCTTCAAGCGCAAAGCCCTAGCGGGTTAGCGATCGCACCTCCCACAGCGTTGCTCCCTGGGCTCGCAGGGAGCAGCGTTGGACTGAGGCACTCATCGCTAGGATGAGACACCACTGGGGGTAGAGAGTTAAGGACAATTCTGGCAACGAAAATACCCAAGGATTTTGCTTCCTCCTAAGGGCGCAGGCCCTGCGCCCCTACCTGGGGATGTTTTTTCCTGGAAATCTCTTAGCAACTATGGAACGCATTGCCATTATTGGCCTGGGGTTAATCGGGGGCTGTTTGGGGCTCGATCTGACTCGAGCTGGCCACTCGGTGGTGGGTATTGCCCGACGAGCCGAGACGGCCGCTGCCGCCCTGGCCCTGGGGGCGGTCACCGAAGCGGGTACCGATTTAGCGCTGGTGGCCGGGGCAGAGGTGGTGTTTATCTGCACCCCCATCGACACCGTGGTGGCCACGGCTGAGGCCCTGGTACCGCACCTCTCGAAGGGAGCGGTGATGACCGATGTGGCCTCGGTGAAGGGGGCGATCGTGCCAGCGGTGGAGGCCCTGTGGCCGGGCTTTGTGGGGGGGCACCCGATGGCGGGCAAGGCGGAGGCTGGGTTAGCCGTCGCTGAGCTGGGTCTGTTTCGCGATCGCCCCTACGTGCTGACCCCCACCGAGGCCACCCAGC
>JAIXUR010000075.1 GCA_027483425.1 Cyanobacteriota bacterium
CCCAGGTAGATAAAGTCTTGGGTCTCGCTAAACTCGTGGGCCAACTCTTCGATGTAGCGCTCCTGGCTCTCGAGCACCTGCTCGATGTGGGCGGGCAACTGGTGGAGCTGCAGTAAAATCTCTTCGATGCGCTGGGTCGAAAGAGTTTGGCGACGGTGGGCCAGGTCGAGGGCCAGAAAGTAAAAGGCCATCACCTGGGCGGTAAAGGTTTTGGTGGCCGCTACGCCAATTTCTATCCCGGCGTGGGTGTCGATAATGTGGGGCACCAGGCGCGACAGCGAGCTTTCGGGTCGATTGGTAATGCCCAGCATGCGGGGGCCAAAGCGGGCCTCGGAGTGAGCCGCCCGCCGGGCTTGCTCCATCTCGAGGGCGGCCAGGGTGTCGGCGGTTTCCCCCGACTGGGTGACCCCAATGGTCAGGGTGTTGGGGATCAGGGGCGTAGGCGAGTAGCGAAACTCCGAGGCGTACTGCACCAGGGTGGGCAGCTCCGCCAGTTGCTCAATCAAGTATTTACCCACTAGAGCGGCATGCCAACTGGTGCCACAGGCCACAACCTGGACATGGTCGAGACCCATCATCAGCGCATCGGGCAGACCCAGTTGGATGGGGGAGCGATTGGCCTGGTCGGTGCCCCAGGTGTTGTCGATGTAGGTTTCTAGGGCGGTGCGTACGACACCGGGCTGCTCATAGATCTCCTTGAGCATAAAGTGCTTGAACCCCTGCTTCTCCACCATGATCGGGTTCCAGTTCAGGGTAATGGGGTGCTTGCGTTGGCGATCGCCCGCAAAGTTGTACACCTCCACCCCCAGGGGGGTGAGGCTGGCCAGTTCTCCATTTTCCATCGGCAGCACGGCGCGGGTGTAGGGCACAATAGCCGGGGTATCGCTGGCGCAGAAAAACTCGCCCTGGCCAAAGCCGATTACCAGGGGTGCCTGCTGACGCACCACCACCAACTCGTCGGGAAAGTCAGCGGAAACGATCGCCAGGGCAAAGGCCCCCTGCAGGTCTTGGCAGGCGCGGCGGGTCGCCTCTAGGAACGGCGACCGACCCTGGGTAGTCGCTTCGGTCAGCTGATTCAGGTAGAACGCAATCAGGTGGGGCACCACCTCGGTGTCCGTGTCAGAGGCAAACTGTACCCCGTTGGTTTTAAGGGTTTCGCGCAGCTCACGGTAGTTTTCGATAATGCCGTTTTGAACCACAGCCAGGCGACCCGTGGCGTCGCGGTGGGGGTGGGCATTGTACTCTTCGGGCTTACCGTGGGTCGCCCAGCGGGTGTGGCCAATGCCCAGGCGCGCTAGATTCTCATGGCCGTCGATCTTATCCTGCAGGTTTTGCAGTTTGCCCTTGGCCCGTATGCAGTGCAGCTCTCCCTCCAGCACGGTCGCTAGCCCAGCAGAATCGTAGCCACGATATTCGAGCTTACGCAGGCCATCCATCAAAATATCGACGGCGGGTCGAGTGCCGATGTATCCCACAATGCCACACATAGCGTCTCTCCTTAGGTAACTGCCGGGGGGCGGGGTGCCTTGGGTAGGCTGACTCTATAGAATACACGCTGCCTTGGCCGGTGTGAGTCTGGTCTGGGCAGGCTTCACTAACGACTGAATGTCTAGACGGGGGCGGGCCCTTGGATGGTCGCCGGTGCCGCTGATCGGGCGCAGCTTCCCAGGGGCCTCTTTATTATGGAGAGGATAGGATGACGATGGTGGGGGTAGGCTGGACGCAACAATCTAGAACCGACAATACGATCGATTCTAGGGGCATCGATTCTAGGGGCTAGGATGGCCTGAGAGCGGCATTCACCCTAGGATTGGGCAATTTTTTCCTGGGGCGCTCTACTTTTTAGGTTTTGTGCCAATGTAAATAGCTGGCACATACCTAGCGAGCAAATAAGGTCGGTAGAATGAGAAGACAATGGGCGCGGTTTGGGCATTGGCGACGCTCCTGGGCACTGGCACATCACTGGATCAACAGCGCGGCTATGCTCGATTTCTTTAAATATCGAGTTAGGCATTCGGCGTTGACTAAGCTGATTGCCGGTACCGTGCTCAAGTGGCAGCAGGATGACTGCCTCGAGATGGGGGCAGCCCTGGCCTACTACGCCTTGTTTTCCATGTTTCCGATGATTTTGGTGTCGTTGAGCATTGTGGGCTTTTTGATTGGCCCCAGCACCGATGCCTACAACGCCGTCCTCAATTTTGCCCAGGAGACCCTGCCTCCCGACGCCTTCCCGATTGTACAGACCACGCTAATCCAGTTTCACACCGGCAGCACCAGCGCCAGTATCGTGGGGTTTGGCATTTTACTATTTACCGCCAGCGGCTTTTTTGGTGCCCTCAGTCGGTCCTTCGACAAAATTTGGCATACGAAGCCCCAGCACCATCGCTTCGACGGCATGGGCGAGGTGGCGTTTATCTTTCTGTGGCGACGGTTTTTGGCGTTTTTGCTGGTGATCGGGGCCACAGGGCTGATCTTTTTGTCGCTGCTGTCGAATATTGCCATTGATACTGTGACCAAGATCCTGGAAGGAGTCCATCAATGGGTGACGGTGGTCGGCCTCGATCAGGTGCAGCTCCTGGCTTGGCTGCGGCTAGGGGTGTCCTTTGTCACCCTGACCTTGGTAGTAATGGTGCTCTACAAAACCCTGCCCAGTACCCGGGTGGCCTGGCGGGACGTGTGGCTGGGGGCGTTTTTGACGGCGGTACTGTGGCTGATTTTGCAGCAGCTGATCAGTAATAGCGTCATTAGCCTGGGCAGTCAGTTTCGCTCCTACGGGGTGATCAGCGGCGTCATGGTACTCATGTTGTGGATCTACCTCACCAGCCAAATTTTCTTTTTAGGGGGCGAGTTCACCTACGTGTATGCCCACATGTTTGGCAGCCGTAGGGGGCAGCGGCGGCTGAGCTCGAAGCCCTGATTGGCGGCTATCCCCCGTCCAGACCGGCTCTGTCATTTCCCCAGATGGCGAGGAATGGGGATGAACCCTGGCTGCTCCGTAATGATACGGCTGGCTTAACAATTTCTTGATGAAAGGATTAACCTCTAGGCAGCCTTGGGCCTCAGGGGTACAAAATGCTAAGTTTTTGTAGTAGTTTGACCCTAAGGTTGAGCCGTTCTGTGGCGCTGGCTAAGGACTCTTAGCCAGGCAATAGGCCTGTCAATGGTTTAATTTGTATTGTTAAGTAATTATAAGGATCTAGGTAATGGCTACAGGGCAGCGTGGAGTGACCGTTTGGTTTACGGGGTTGAGCGGGTCAGGTAAATCGACCATTGCTCGCGCTATAGAGACCAAACTGCGCGAGCGAGGCGTCCAATTTGAGATGCTTGACGGCGACATTATCCGGACTAACTTGACCAAGGGGCTGGGCTTTAGCAAAGAGGACCGCGAC
>JAIXUR010000304.1 GCA_027483425.1 Cyanobacteriota bacterium
GGCGCTGACCAGCGCGCCCTGTACATCCTGGGCCAGGCCGTGGCCGCCGCCCGCACCATTCCCGACCCCGAGGTTCGACAAACCTTTGTCATGGGTGCGGGAGCTTACGACTACAACGATTTCAGCGATCGCGCCAGCCAGCTCGACGCCATTGCCCAGCGCTACGCCTACCTAAATGCCATGGACGCCGCCGATCAAACCATCAACCTAATTCAAGCGACGGATCTCCGTCGACAGCTGAGTCAGCGATTGCCCTGTTACCGCAGGATGGGGTAGGGGCGGGCCTTAGATCGAGGCGATACCAAGCCGAATAAGCTTTGATTTTCAGGTATCATCTCAAACCAGGACAAATTTTCTAGGAATCCGCCAGCCGCCATGGATCCTGTCCCCATTTTTCCCGGCTGACGTTGATAGCCAAGGCTTCGCACACAGAGCGGCGGCGATCGCCCATGCTCTCGGGGGGCACCGCCTCGCACGGTCATTCATCTAAAGTAGGCATTCAGCTAGAGTAGGCATTCAGCTAGAGTAGGGTGGAGAAATACCGATTTGATGAAGAGTCACGATCCTATGGGGGCACAGAGTCCAGGCTGGTCATTAGATCGTCGCAATCCCCACTTCATCCAAGCCTTTCAGCCCCTATGGGGCTGGCTCTATGAGCACTACTTCCATGTCGAGACCGAAGGTTGGGAACAGATTCCCCCTGGTCAGGTGATGATTGTCGGCTCCCACAATGGCGGATTGGCCGCCCCCGACATGTTCATGATGCTCTACGACTGGTTTCAGCGCTTCGGCACGGAGCGGCTAGTGTATGGGCTCATGCATCCCAAGGTGTGGGTGGCCTTTCCGCCCGTGGCCGATTTAGCCGAACGCGCCGGGGCGATCGCCGCTCATCCGAAGATGGCCCTAGCCGCCCTGGATCGCGATGCCAGCATTTTGGTGTATCCCGGCGGGGCGCAGGATGTCTTTCGCCCGTTTCACCAGCGGGATCAGATTCAGCTGGGCGATCGCAAGGGCTTTGTCAAAATCGCCCTCCAGCGTCACCTGCCCATTGTTCCAGCGGTCTCCTGGGGGGCCCACGATACGCTGCTGGTCTTAGCCGATATCTATCCCCTCATGGCGCAACTCCACGGGCGGGGCATGCCCTGGCTCTTGGGTATCGACCCCGAGGTCTTCCCCATCTACCTGGGTCTACCCTGGGGCCTCGCCATCGGCCCCCTGCCCAATATCCCCTGGCCCCAGCCCATCACCACCCGGGTCGGCGCACCGATCTACTTTGACCGCTACGGGGCGGAGGCCGCCCGCGATCGCGCCTATGTGGATGCCTGCTACGAACGGGTCTACCACCACATGCAGCAAGACCTCAACCGCCTGATCGCTCAGCAGCAGGATCCTCGATCTACCGCCTGATCACCTCGCGGCCATACCTGGATGAAATGCTTCAGGTAAAGAATTCTCTCAGACTTGCCCAGCCCAGGCCGATCTTGGCGACAATCAAACTCGGCAGGTCTACTGGCTGCGCGGCTCAGGGTGTTTCGGCAAACTCACGCTGACCACCGCCACCAAGGAGACTCACCCGATGAAACTGGCCTACTGGATGTATGCCGGCCCGGCGCACATTGGCACCCTGCGCATTGCGAGCTCGTTTAAAAACGTGCACGCCATCATGCATGCGCCCCTAGGGGATGACTATTTCAACGTCATGCGATCGATGCTGGAGCGGGAGCGCGACTTTACGCCCGTGACCGCCAGCATTGTCGATCGCAACGTTCTCGCGCGCGGCTCCCAAGAAAAGGTGGTCGACAACATCGTGCGCAAAGACCAAGAAGAGCGCCCCGACCTGATCGTGCTCACTCCCACCTGTACCTCCAGCATTCTGCAAGAAGACCTGGCCAACTTTGTGCAGCGGGCCAGCCTCGACGCCCAGGGCGATGTCATGCTGGCGGATGTCAACCATTATCGGGTCAACGAGCTGCAGGCCGCCGATCGCACCCTGCAACAGATCGTGCAGTTTTACCTCGCCAAAGCCCGCAAGCAGGGCACCCTACCGACGGAAAAAACCGAAAAGCCCTCGGTCAATATCATTGGCCTCACCACCCTGGGTTTTCATAACAACCACGATTGCCGCGAGCTCCGCACCCTGATGGCCCAACTGGGCATTGAGGTCAATCTGGTCATGCCCGAGGGTGCTTCCGTCACCCAAATCCAAGACATGGGTCGGGCCTGGTTTAACCTGGTGCCCTACCGCGAGATCGGCCCCCTCACCGCCGAGTACCTCAAAGCTGAACTGGGCATGCCCTACGTGGATATCACCCCCATGGGCATCGTCGAAACCGCTCGCTGCATTCGTGCCATTCAGACGGTGCTCAATGCCCAGGGAGCCGGGGTCGACTATGCTGGCCTGATCGACGAGCAGACCCGATTTGTCTCCCAGGCCGCCTGGTTCTCGCGCTCGATCGACTGCCAAAACCTGACCGGCAAGAAGGCCGTGGTGTTTGGCGACAGCACCCACGCCGCCGCCCTGACCAAGATCCTGGCCCGCGAAATGGGCATCCAGGTGGTGCTGGCGGGCACCTACTGCA
>JAIXUR010000557.1 GCA_027483425.1 Cyanobacteriota bacterium
CAGGGAAACAGCAGGATGCCTGACCAGCCGATAAATACAAAGCGATCGCGCTTTAGCCAGTCGTCTAGGATGTCGAACCATCCTCGCTGGGCTTGCGCGCGTCCCATTGCTATGGTCATACGCGGATCTCCGTAATGATTTAACACCAAGGTTTATACACGGAAGATGATGGCGCTAGCTCTAACCCATGCAGGCTAATTGACGTAATGTCAAGGCCTAGGCCCACGAATTATGAGTAGTGTTTACTATTCTTTACCGTAATTGTCATTATAGGGGGTATTTTTAGGGAGGCTCTCTCCAAAACCCAGATTGTCTTTAGGTTTGAGTAATTTTAGTGAGCATTTTTACTTATTTTGAGGGTGGATGTCGCCCTGTTGGGCGCGGGACGGCAACGGGGCCTTGGTCTTGGTTAGATTAAGTCTCTGGGCGGATTTCTGGTCAGGTCATGGCTGAGCTGTAGATCTGGGAGGTTGACCCTTTACACTTTATATATAGAAAGGCGAGCTTCGGGAAAGCCGTCTGAGTCCCTACAATTTACCGGGTAGTATTCGACTATGTTCACGATTGAGTTGACGTTGAAGCACATGGCCATGCCCCTCTCTGTGCAAAAAAAAGAACAGAGTGAGGCGGAGGCGCTCTACAACTCACTGACGGAGGGGTTGCGCAACGGTAGCGGACACCTGGTTGAACTGTCCTGTGACCAGCAGCCCTTCAAGCGCATCAGTGTTTTGGGCAGTGAGATTGCGGCGGTGCAGATGTTTGAGAAGAGCGGTACGGCAACGGCTTCGGGGCGCCCACCTGGGTTCTTTTCCCTGAGCGGCGATCTGTAGACCGCCCGTAGGGAAATTTCTGGGCAAGCAGATACCCCCAGGTAGGGGCGCAGGCCCTGCGCCCTTAGCGGGAGGCAAAATTCTTCGGTATTTTTGTGGCCAGAATTATCCTAAGAGGGTGTTTGAAAAGGGTTGTCCCAGGTCTGATTTGCCACCAAGAGACAGCAAAAACGCTGATTTTTGGGGACATTAGCCTACAACTTAGGTATAACCTGAGACGCTCTTTGACTTTTCAAACACCCTCTAAGGGCCAGTAAGTGACCAGTCAGCGGCCAATATGAGGAGCTTCGACCCGTGCCCGGCAACGTTGTAACAGCCAAAGATTCTGGGGCCAACGTTGGGGCCATTCGAGTCAGTAACCTACAGTTTCAATGGCCCTCGGGACAGTCGGTGTTGCAGGGCTGTTCCCTGACGGTGCAGCCCGGTGAGTTTTGTATGCTGCTGGGCAACAACGGCAGCGGCAAGTCGACCCTGCTGAAGATTCTGGGAGGACTGCTCCAGCCCCAGGCCGGGGATTGGGCGATCGAAAAGCCGGTGGGGTTTGTCTTCCAAAACCCCGACCACCAGTTGGTCATGCCCACGGTGGGGGCCGATGTAGCCTTTGGGCTGGTGGATGAACACCTCCCCCTGGCGGAAATTCGCAACCGGGTGGATGATGCCCTGTCGGCTATTAACCTGCTAGAGCTGAAGCGGCGACCCATCTATGCCCTCAGCGGTGGTCAAAAGCAGCGGGTGGCGATCGCCGGAGCGATCGCCCGCCACTGCCACGTGCTGCTGCTGGATGAACCGACCGCCCTGCTTGACCCCGACAGCCAAATTGATCTGGTGAAACGGGTGCGAGACTTGGTTAAACAGCGGGGACTGACGGCCCTGTGGGTCACCCACCGCCTGGTAGAGCTAGACTACTGCGATCGCGCCTTTTTGCTAGAGTCCGGGCGGGTGCTCGACGAAGGTGACCCCGGCCGCCTCAAACAGTACCTGCAAAGCCAGCCCTAGGCGTAGCCTGGATCTCCCTAAGACGCTACCGCATCCAGGGAAGCCAGGGGATCGGAAACCGTAGCGGAGGGCGCTTCAAACTCCCCGGTGGCCACGTACTCAAACCGCAGCTTGAGCCAGGTGATAAATTGCTTGCTGGTCGACACCAGCGCCACCGCAGGCTGCGGACACGCCGCCTTGACTTCCGATAACTCCGGGGCCTCTAGAAAGGCCGGGGCCTTGACCAGCCAAAAATCGATCGACTGCTCCTGTTCCTGGTAATACCGACGGCGCTCCTTGAGCACTTCATCCAGGGGCTCTTGCTCGAGCAAAAATTTCTGACTGGCAACGGCGTAGTAGTAGGTAGTCATGGGTGGGTAGGTGGATAGGTGGGTGGGTAGGGGCAGATCCGTGTGTCTGCCCTGGATTGAGTGGGTGGGTGGGGATTGGTTTTGAACTTTGAACTTTGAACTTTGAACTCTAAACAATCAACTGCTTCATCTCCCGCACAGCCCGCTCTAAACCGACCAGGGCGGCGCGGCTGATAATGCTGTGGCCAATGTTGAGCTCTTCCATGCCTGGAATCCGGGCCACTGGAACGGTGTTCCAGTAGGTGAGGCCGTGGCCAGCGTTGACTCGCAGGCCCAGGGTGAGGGCCTGGGCCGTGGCCTGGGTTAACCCACCAAGCTCACGGTGGCGATCGCTCTCCTGTTTGGCCTCGGCGTAGGGGCCGGTGTGCAGCTCAATGAACTGTGCCCCGGTGTGGGCCGAGGCGTCAATTTGGTCTGCCACCGCATCAATGAACAGGCTGACCGGAATCTGGGCTGCCTGGATTGTGCTGACCACGGATTTTAGATGCTCAACCTGGCCCGCCACGTCGAGGCCGCCCTCGGTGGTCACCTCGGCTCGCCGCTCGGGCACCAGGGTGACGTAGTCGGGTTTAATCTCGAGGGCAATGGCGACCATCTCATCGGTGGCGGCCATTTCCAGGTTCAAGTGGGTGCGTACGGTTTGCCGCAGCAGATGGACATCCCGGTCTTGAATGTGGCGACGGTCTTCCCGCAGGTGCACGGTAATGCCGTCGGCCCCGGCCAGTTCCGCCAGCACCGCTGCCGCCACCGGATCGGGTTCTACGGTGTGACGGGCCTGGCGTAGGGTGGCAATGTGGTCAATGTTGACTCCCAGGGTAGGCAAGCGATCGCTCCCAAACGTTCATAGACTTTACAGTTTACGATCCTACCCTATGGGCTTGCCTGGAGGGGGCTGGGTTAAAAGTCAATGGCGCGAATCTGTGGCGGGGCGGTAGGAACGGCAGCGGCGGCGGCCATGGGGGGTTCTGGCGGCAGCGGCGAGACTACGGCGCGATCGCCGGCATTGACGATCGCGCCTAGCAGGGGCAAGGTCTCATGCTCTAAAAGCCGCTCTAGCAGAGCCTCTAGTACTGTTTTGTCGGTGTAGCCGGGGCGGGTCACCAGCACCAGGCCATCGCTGAGTGTCCCCAACAGCAGGGCATCATTGCTGTGGTCTAGGGGCGGGGCATCGATCAGCACCAGATCAAAGCAGGCCCGGGCATCGGCTAAGAATTGTCCCATTTCGCTGGATTCGAGAATGGCGGCTGGGTGGGGTTGGGGGCCAGGGCTGGGGGCCAGGTAAAGGTTTTCGACCCAGGGCATCTGGCCCTGGGTTGACCCCCAGTCGGTGGCCACAGGAGGGCTGCCGCAGATTCGCTGCACCCCGACAAAAATGCTGTCCCCTGGTCCCAGCCGGTACTTGACGTGAACGCTTTAAGGCACACAAAACCCGTCTGAGGGCTTACTCAGACGGGTTCAAGGATGTTTAGGACGGCGCGATCGCTGCGCTGTCCTCAGGTCGCCTAGATTTCGGCGACGGCCCGCTCGATCAGCCGCCGGGCCAGGGTCTGAATGCCGGTGTGCTCGTAGTACTTGACCGACATGTCTAGGAACGCGCCCAGGTAATCGAGCTTGCCCTTAGACCCCTCGATGAACCCGCCCAGATTATCGACCAGGCCGCTTTGGGTAATGTTGTGGTCACCCACAAACTTATCCATCCAGCTCTTGGTTGACTGAAAGGTTTCGGTCATAAAGGAGAGCTTGTCTCCGTCGCTATTGCCGGGAATTTCGGCCTTAATGCCCTTAAAGGTTTGGTTGCCCTCAAGATCACCCGGCCCCATGCCCTTAATCGCATCGAGCGCCTTGATCGAAAAATCGGCCCCGAGGGGAATGATGCCGTCGAAGCTGACCAGGGCGGCCATGCGAATTAGGGACTCGCTGCTGTAGTCGCCTAGGGCGGCGAGAAAATCGCCCAGGCTATCGCCGGGAATGCCGCTAATTTTGCAGAAGGCTACCACCTCGGCCACCAGCTTCACCACCAGGTCGATGGTTTGGGCTTTTTCGGGCTTGGGGGAGAGGTTTTTGAGAAACCCTAGAAAGGTGTCTTGGCCGACGCGGTTGGCCAGGGCCGCCGCCCCCAGCAACCCCGAGGCCGAGTCGACGGTTTCGTAGAGCCAGAGGGCGCTCTGGTAGCCCTGTTTTTTGTCGTTAAAGAGTGCGATCGCCCGTTCGCCAATGGCTTGCACCATGGCGGCGTCAGTTTCGCCGGTAACGGTTTTGATGGTGTTGTCAAAGCCAACTAAGTTATTCCACTGGCCCGGTACAAAGGTGTCGAGGGTTTTAAGTGCCCGCACCGTCAAGCCCCCGGTGGGAAGCTTGTCGACGATTTCGTAGATTTTTTTGCTCACAACTTACTCCTTAGGTTCTACCGTTGAGGTCTGTGCCCCATGGGTGCCATGGGTGCCTAGCTTGCTCAGAGTGGCCCAGCTCATTGCTTGTGCAGGGTTGGGCTAAATCGCCCCGCCTGGGGGCAGCCGGTTCCTGCGATCGCGATAGTTGATGAGATGGAATTCTCTAGGAAGCAGGCTGGAGGCTAGGAGCCGAGCTCGGGATCTGCACCCTGGGCAGCTTGAAGCCGGGCCTAGCCGCAGAGGGAGCGGTGACATTGTTGGGAACCGCGTCTGATACCGAGGGGGGGGCCGCTGCCCTCGGAGCGGTCGGTAGAGTTGCCGCCGGTTTGGCGACGGGTTTCAGGGCTCCTTTGAGCTCGGCCAGGCCCTTGAGGTCAAACTTTTGCAGCCAGGCCACTCGGTCTGCCTTGGCAAACGAAGGGTCGCGGGACAGCACCTTGACCTGATAACGGTCATTAACCAACACCCCGGTGGCCGTAGAACCCTGGTCTACCGCTGGAAACCCACTGATCGATTCGGTGGCCGCCGCATACTTCTCGGCCGCCGAGGGCACGCTGGTGGTGTCACTAATGGTGAGCATGGCCAGGGTCTTGTCGCCCTGCTGCAGCTTGTACTCGGCAAATCCTTTCTTCTCTTGGTAGGGGATGACAGTGTAGTCACCCTGATCGCCGGGGAAAAATGCGTTGAAGGTGCCGCCTTTCTCAGCCTTTTTATTCACCGCCGCCGGAGACCCAAAGCCGGTGGTGTCTTTCTGTACCTGGTCGTACTTTGACGGGGCTGCCGAACAGGCGGTGACCAGCAGCACTAGGCACACCATCAGGGGGGCCAACCGCCGCAACCAACGGGTAAAACTCATAACGCTCTCCTTACACAGTCACAACACAGTCAAATTAAGGAAGTTATCGTTCGATAGCGGGATCGGCCTGGGTCGATCTCATTTCGGCAGTCGGCTGCCCCTATGCTCCTATGACCATCCCCCGCTAGGGCGGCCCAAGACCTCTATCCGAGGTGTGGTCTTAGGCTGATCCTTGGCTAGGGTACCCCTATTCTCTTCTAGCTTAAAGCCCTAGGGCCACCTTAAACTTAGCCAGGGCAGCCGCTTCAGCCGCGCTGACTTTGTTGCTGCCAGTGCCAAATAGCCCTTCGCCCGCTGCCTCGGCCACCGCCACCCCGCAGTCGTAGATAAACTGCTTGTACTCGGCGACGGCTTCTGGGGAGGCTTTGCTTTCTACCACGGTCAGGGCGGCGCTGATGTCGGCGATCGCACTGTCGAGCATAGCCCCAGATTTCACATCCTCGGGCTTGATGTCGGGCTTGTCGAGCTTGATCTGGCCACTTTTGAGGGCTTCTTCTGAAAAGGCCGCTTGAATGATGGGGTTGGCGGGGTATTTTTGGGCGGCCCCAGCAATCTGCTTGGACATGGCGGCGGCTTCAATGGCCGTAGACACAAGGCCCATGTCCACCATGGCTACGGATAGGCCGGTGATCATGGGGGCTTTGACCAGGGCTTGCAGCTCTTCAGGGGTATAGTCGCTCATAACGCACCTCGAGGGTGAAAGATTGTACATCAACTATTTAGCACCCCTGAGATTAAGAGAAAACGATAAGAAACCCATAAGGATCACGTCCGGGCCTTTAGTTTTAAACCAGGGTAGGGGATGGGCGGTCTGATACCAAATCCTAGCTGTATACCCCTGGTTTGTAGGGGCATTGCACTGCAATACTCCCTACAAGGTATCGGTTTCGAATCGGGGTTGTGTGACTCAGATCTGGTATCAGAGGCGATCAGGTCGTCATGGATCACAACTCGCTCAGCCCCATGGATTGCAGATCCGTGGGACGATCTAGAATGTCATCGGCCTAGAATGTCATCGGCGCGATCGGCTCAATGTCGGGGTCGTACCCACCCACCTGGCTGGTGCGCAGCACCCAGGCCGAAGCGCCGTACTTGAGAAACTTGTGCACCACCACATCGCTGGCTTTGCGCGGTAGCACCGTGCGCCAGCTGCCCAGACCCATAATCAAGTTGCGCAGGGGCTCATCTTCGATGGAGCTGCCCAGATTAAACTGGTTCTTTTCCCAGTCGGGGCGGGTATTGCCGAAAGGCTGAAGGGTCTCTTTCATGTCTTTGCCAAAGACCATGAGTTGATTAAAGGGTTCCGCTTGATCAGGGTGCTGGCTGGCCCAGGCGCGCAGGGCTGATTCGTTGGTTTGCAGGCTCTGGCCAATGTCTTGCAGGCTGGCAAATAGGGCCTGGTTAGAGTCCTGGGAACAGTTGTTGGAAGGGCCAACGTAGGTTCCCCCAGTGCCATCGCCAATGCGATAGCGAGCGGTCATGGCCTGCAGGTAGGCCTCCATCAGGCTGAACGGCGATCTCACGTCGCCATCAAAGTCATAGCTGCGGTTAAAGGCATCGAGCTTGACCAGAATATCGCAGGTGGGTCGAGTGCCCAGCCAACCCCGCTGGCGATCGCCCTGGTAGCGTGACCAGTGCAGGGTGCCTGCAATTAACCCATCAATGTTGTGGGCGTAGACCTGGTAGTAGCGAATGTCAAACCGCAGTTCGTCCGCGAGGGGATCGCGAATCACCGTGCCCCGACCATAGGCAAAGTGGCCAAAGAAAATCGGCGTAGCAGCAGCGGGCTCCTTCTTGAGGCCGCCAATGCCACCATAGGTGTGGAGCAGCAGGGCGCGATCGCCCTCTCGCCAGTCCGCCACCGCCTCGGCGATCGCCTCGGGACGCCCATTATCGCGGCTGGTACAGAGCACTGAACCCACCTTGCCCTTCTGGGCTACCACATTGGCCCAAGATTCCTGGCGAATGTAGCGATAGGCCGTCTTCGCCCCCCCAAACACCACGCGCTCCGGCTGCAGGCGAAAGAGGGCGCGAGGCCCGAGGGACTGCACCACAAAGGTGCCCGAAGGGTCTTGGGCCCCATAGACGTACCAACCCGACTCGTTGTAGGGAGATGTTTCGATCCCTCGAGTACTGGACGGCGAACTGCCGTAGGCCGCCATGACCTCTACCGGAGGCAGGCTGATCACCTCCTCAGGCCCGTCAAAGGCCCGGGTAGCCCGGTTAAAGTGGCGTACCCGAAACTGGTCGGTATCCCCCAACGGCCCAATAAACTGCACCAGACCGTAGTAGCGGCCGGTGACCTCCATGGGCTGGGCCGTGACGAAAAGCGTGACCCCATCGACCGCCTCAGTCACCTCAGGATTTTCCACCGCGACTATCATGTCGTCCCCAGGCAGAGACCCCGCCAGCGACTCCAGCGGATCAACCTGTAGCCAGTGGTTGAGGCGAATGGGGTGCACGACACCGCCAACGCGATGGCCGTATTCGGCATCGGCGCTAAAGTGCACATCGTGGGTCACCGCCTGAACAAATTTCTGGGTCAGCGGGTTGTCTGACCAACGTAGTTTCACCACCTGGCCCACCAACCCTTGGTAGGCCGGTGGCGCCTGGTGAATTTCATAGAATACCCCCCGGAACCGCTCCGCCTTGGGGGGCAAAATCAATCGCCCAATCCAGTCGCTAATCGGTACGTAGCGGGAAGGATCCGGGCGCAGATGCAACGGATAGGTCTGGTACTGCACCAGGGGATTGGCTTGAAAAATATCGTAGTTGCTAGTTTTTCCGCTTTTTTCCAGCTTAGCCTCCAGAATATCGCCCCGCAAAATGGCGTTAATGGTATCGATGGTTTGGCCGAGAGAACTGCGGCCATCGGCCAAAATCAACTTAGGGTCGAGAATTCCCCCCGGTACCTGGTGCCCCACCGGCCCCATGGGAATGAGGGTCACTTTACCCCGGCGCTTCGCCCGATTCCAATAGGAGAGCGGGAATAGCTTCCATCGGCCAGGGAACATCTTCGGCCCCAATCGTTCTACCTGATCCTTTTCGCCCACCAGGTGGTACAGGTGCTCCAGCTTCAGAATATTGATGTTGGCGCTGATCACGCCCCCCAACGAAATCACATCCACGGGCGCACCGAGGGCTCGTTTCAGGTAAGGGGCATTGGCGCAGGACATTTGGCCGCCGCCGCTATAGCCAATAAACGTCACGGGAGTACCGCTACCCACCCGATAGCCATTTTTCATCAGGCCGTTATACACCACCTGGGCAATACCCTGATTGTAGAGAGGGCCATAGCGCTTGTCGGCGGATACCCCAACGATCAGAACATTGCGGATATTCACAAACAGGCCCAGCACGCTCATGGGGTTGGCAAACCGCAGTTTGTCGGCATAGCGCCAGAAAAAGGCCAGGGGACGATCCTCATCCATGGGACTGTTCATCACTGAATAGGGCATGATGCCCCGAATCAGTGCCACATCCTGGGGCAGGGTGGGCGCCAGGGTATCGAGAAATTCCTCAATGTCGGGCAGATACTCAAAGGTAGACTTACCAATGCCGTCGAGGTAAACAATGTAGCGAGTCAGGCTAGACTCGTCGGCCACGGGCTGGGCCAGATCGCCCGCGTTAACGGTGGTATTGACCTCATCGTCGTACCAGCCTGCCCACCAGCCCAGGGTTTCTAAGGGGGCCAACAGACCGGCCACCACCAGGGCTACTACCCCGATCCAAACCAGGTTCAGCACCAGCCGCATGAGCCTGGGCAGACTAGAGAACCAGCTAAACCACCACTCCCGTAGGGGCTGGAGCAGAATTAATACCACCACCGTCAGCACCACCATCGCCAGCAGGCTGAGGGCGGTTTTAAAGCCTGTGCCCAACCCCCGAGGCTTACTTTTGACCAGGTCTGGCCTGGGAAGTGCCACCGATGAGCCCCCGGCCATGGCCCCAGCCATGGTTAAACCACTGGGCTCCCCGGTTACCGCCGCTAGGACATCGCCCTGGCGCAGATTATCGATCCGCTGGGTCAATTCTTCTTGCCAGCGGGTCGATGTTTGGTCGAGGCGGCTCTGCATCGACTCGGTAATGTCCCGGCGGCTGGTGACCAGCTCTACCCCGGCGGCTCGGTTGGCAATGCGTTTGCCCAGGGCTGCGATCGGTCGGCCAATGGTGTTTTGCAGCACCTGTAGCATGATCCAGCCAAAGGCTACGTAGCCAAAGGAATTGCTAATACTAAGGCCGGTAATCGCCCCAAACCCCACCACCATGGCGAGCAAGTGCCATACCGAAAGCAGGTTGAGAATGGGTACCCCCAGGTAGGGCAACGCCCCCAAAAAACTAAAGAGCAGGGGCGCGTAGGCTAGCCCCAGCACCGTAACCAGATGGGCAAAGGACACGTTTACTGACCAAGGGACCAGCGTAATCAGCCAGGTGCCCAGCACCAGCGCTAAAAAGCCAAAGACGAACAAAATGGCATTAATCACCAGGCTGAATACGAAGCGGACCGGTTTAACCTGGTTGAGAAAGAGAATGATGCTCTGGCCTATGCCCTGGGACAGCCCCGCCAGTAGGACCACCAGGAAGACCCATTTGCCTCCGGCAGGTACCGTAATCGCGATGCGAAACGCCTCACCGTTGAGCGCAAAGACGTATCCCACAACTTCCCAGAAGCGATCTAGCATGAACCCTGCCTACCGTGGTGTGCTAAACAATGTGCCGAGATTTTACTCTATGGCCCAGGCTAGAACTACCTCTGTTAGGTTATGTGACACGACTGGGCAGGTTAGCCTAGAGGGCCACGGTCGAAGCCCCTGACGGTTAGCCAAAATATCGCTGGTGTTCTTCCGAGGCCAGCCAGTAGGTGCTGGCGGGTTCAATGGGGGTGACGATGGGCTTGGGGTAGTGGCCTGAGTTTTGCAGCCTATGTTTAGACTGGCGAGCGGCTTGGGC
>JAIXUR010000614.1 GCA_027483425.1 Cyanobacteriota bacterium
CTTTCACCAACTCCACCCCCAGCAGCAACCCTCGACCGCGCACATCGCCGATCGCCTCGTAGCGATCCTTCAGTTTGAGCAGGCCACTCTTGAGGTAGGCTCCCATGGTTGCCGCCCGCTCCGATAGGTTTTGGCTGGTCAACACCCGCAGCACCGCCAAACCCACCGCCGCTGGCATCGGATCCGACACATGGGAGGTGTAGTAAATAAAGCCCTTCTCGTAGCAATCGGCTTCGATCGCCTCACTGGTAACGGTGGCCGCCAGGGGCAAGCCACCCCCAAGGGTTTTAGAGAGGGTGAGAATATCGGGCACCATACCCAGTTGTTCAAAGGCGAAGAAGCTGCCCAAACGACCAAAGGCGGTTTGGGCCTCATCCAGAATCAGCACCATGCCCCGCTCTTGGCAGTAGCGCTGTAATCGCTGAAAGTAGCCCTCCGGGGGCTCTACCACTCCGCCAGCACTCAGCACCGGCTCGGCAATCACAGCGGCATAGGCCCCCACCGACTGGCTATCCACCAGGTTAAAGCCCACCTCCAGGCAGGTCATGTCGCACTGGTCTTGGCAGTGGCGAATCGGGCAGCGATAGCAGTTGGGGCTGGGCAGCACCAGGTTGCCGGGAATGGTGGGGCCATAGCCCTTGCGGCCAGACACAAAGGTGCTGGCGCTGGCCCCGGCGGTCATGCCATGCCAGGAGGCACTCAGCCCCACCACCTCAAAGCCGCCAGTATGGAGCTTGGCCATGCGCAGCGCGGCTTCGTTGGCCTCGCTGCCGGTATTGAGAAACAGGGCCTTTTGCAGGGTTGACGGCAGCAGGTGGCAAAGCGCGTCGGCTAGGTCCACCACCGCAGGCGATAACATGCCGCTGAACAGGTGGAGCACCTCCTCGCAGGCCTTGTGGATCGCCTCTACCACGGCGGGATGATTGTGGCCCAGGGTGGCGCACATCTGCCCGGAGGTAAAGTCGAGGATTTTGTTGCCCTGGCGGTCGTACAGATAGCTGCCCCGCGCCCGCTCAATCAGCATGGGGGCAAAGCTACCCCCGTAGCGCACCAGGTGATGCTCAACGATGTCCCACATCGCCTCGTCCGAGGGGGCGTTGGTTGCCGCGACCTGCGAGGCCGTGGGGGTAACGGAGACATTGGGGGCGGAATCGGGCATGGGCGGCGTCAGGGTAGGGGGATATTTCCTTAGATTAGCGGCAATCTGATGGGGATGGCGATCGCCTGAGAGGATGTTTGAAAAGGGCATCCTCGGATACTTTTAACCTCTGGATCGCTAGTCAGCCCAGCCCTTGGCCCGCTCGACGGCCCGCTGCCACTGGCTAAAGTTGGCCTGAGCCTGGCCCTGGCCGCCCCCCGGCTCAAACACGCGATCGATGGGGCGATCCTCGACCAGGGCCCGGTAATCGTCCCAAAAGCCAACGGCGAGGCCCGCCGCAAAGGCCGCTCCCTGGGCCGTCACGTCGAGCACCTGGGGCCGCTCGATGGGGATACCCAAAACGTCGGCCTGGAATTGCATGAGAAAATCGTTGTTGCAGGCACCGCCGTCTACCTTGAGCTGACGGATCGGGGTACCGGCGTCTCGATTGACGGCATCGACCACCTCCTTGACCTCGTAGGCGATCGCCTCCAGGACCGCCCGCACCAGATGCTCTCGCTGGGTGCCACCGGTCAAGCCGAGGAAGGCCCCCCTCGCGCTCATATCCCAGTGGGGAGCGCCAAGACCGCTGAGGGCAGGGACAAAGTAGACGCCGCCGTTGTCGCGGATATGGCGGGCCAGCCTTTCGGTGTCGGCGGCGCTGGAGATTATTTGTAGGCCATCGCGCAGCCACTGAATGCAGGCCCCGGCGGTGAATAGGCTGCCCTCGATCGCATAGCCGATGTGGGGTCTGGTCGGATCCCCAGTCGCCTCCGACCAGGCCACGGTGGACAGGAGTTGATGCTGCGATCGCACCACCTGATCCCCCGTGTGGGCGACCAAAAAGGCCCCGGTGCCGTAGGTGCACTTGAGCAGACCAGGGCGATCGCAGCCGTGGCCGTAGAGGGCCGCCTGCTGGTCACCCAAAATGGCCGCAATGGGAATCTCGGTGCCCAACAGGGCCGGGTCGGTGTAGCCAAACACCCCCACACTGGGGCGAATCGTGGGCAGGATCTGGGGGGGAATATCAAAGAGCGACAGGAGTCTCGGATCCCACTGACCGCTGGTGATGTCCATCAGCAGGGTACGGCTGGCATTGCTGTGGTCGGTGGCGTGGACCTGCCGCCCGGTCAAGTTCCACAGCGCCCAGCTGTCCACGGTGCCCGCCAGCACCTGGTCGAAGTCCACCGGAGGATCCTGCGCTTGCTTGGCCTGTTCCAGCAGCCAGGCGAGCTTGGTGGCCGAAAAGTAGGCGTCGAGGATCAGGCCAGTGCGATCGTAGATTTCCTTGGCCTGACCCGCTGCCCGGAGCTGGTTGCACAGGGGTGCCGTGCGGCGGTCTTGCCAGACAATGGCGTTAGCCAGGGGGCGGCCCGTGGGGCGATCCCACAGCAGGCAGGTTTCGCGCTGCACCGTCAGGCCCAGGGCGGCAATATCGGTCGACCTTAGCCCCGCCTTAGCCAGGGCCGACTCCATGGCCCAGGGGATGGCGGCCCAAATTTCGCGGGCATCGTGTTCGACCCAGCCGGGCTGGGGATAGTACTGGGTGAGCTCGCGGTAGGCCTGCCCTGCGATCGCCCCCTGTCGGTCAAAAATAATCGCCCGGTTGCCGGTGGTGCCCAGATCCAGGGCCATGATGTAGTTGGCGGTCATAGGGCCTGCCCGTTTGCGATCACAGAGTTGCGGTGACAAAACTGTAGCAAATCACGCCCAAGCCGCTGTCAGGATGATGGGGGATTGGGCTGTTGGGGCACTAGAAGGCTGTTGGGGCACTAGAAGTCAGGACCCAGCAGGTAATCTAGCGGCTAGATCCGATTAATAAGGACAATTCCAGCAACAAAAATGCCAGAGAACGTTGCTTCCTCATCAAGGGCGCAAGGCTTGCGCCCCTACAGGGAGGTATCTTCTTGCCTGGAAATCTCCTAGCGGTTCCAGACCACGCTAGGATCCCGAAACTCTCGACGGAAGCTGATATCTCAAATCGCCTCAAAACATAACGAAAGATTGCGCTTTCAGTTTTCGAGGCTATCATCTCCCAACTTTGATGCAATCGCTACATTTTTTGAAGTCTTCTAGCCCGAAACTCTATAGTCTACTGCTCAGAATTTCAATGGCGGTTTTCATCTCAGTAAGGTAAGGACTTGCTTCGTTCTAGATCTCCCAGTTCCTGGCAGCCTCATCTTGTAACTC
>JAIXUR010000004.1 GCA_027483425.1 Cyanobacteriota bacterium
AAAAAAGACCTGAGTCAGAGCGACGGGAGCCCGTCAGCCAGTTAAACCGATTAGCCCTACCTCCGCCAAGCTCGAGGTAGCGGGGCTTGTAACGGTCGGTTAAGGCTTTCGTTCAATGTTAATCTTTCGGAGCCACCATAGGCTTAGACGGCCATCCCCCAGATGGTGTCAACGTTCCGGAATTTGGGGGGCAAACTGAGTAGGTTAGAACTGAACTGCACCATCGCTCAACAGGTTGGAGAGCTTTATGAAGAAAATGGTCTACTGGTTAATGGGCGAAAAGGCCGGGCGCACCATCGTCGGTACCTGGAACTGGATGTGGGGCATTCCCGTGGAGTCGGGGGGCAAAGTAGCGGTGGCGGTGGCCGAAGAATCGCTCCAGTCGATGCACGAGTCGGTGCAGAAGCTGGCCCAGGCCGTGGCTATGCAGGTGGGAGCCTACGAGCGGGCCAAGAAAAAATACGAAGAAAAAGCTCAAGAACTGCGAAAGTTGGAGCAACAGGCCCTGACCGCCCAAAAGAATGGCCACGAAGACGCAGCCCGCCTAGCCATGACCAAGGCCATTCAAATCGAGCAGCTCTTGCCCCAGCTCGAAAGCCAGGTGCAGCAGGCCGAAAAGTTTGTCCAGGCCTCCAAGGACAAACTCAACCGCGAGCGGCTCAAGCTAGAGCAGTACAAGACCGACATGGAAAACATGAAGGATCTGGCCGAGATCAACAGCGCCCTAGAATCCATCGCCCAGGTCAACAACGAGTTTGATATCGGCTCGGCCCGCTCCTCCTTTGAGTCGGCGAAGAGTGCAGTCGAAGGACGCCACCTGCGCAGCAACGCCATGGCCGAACTCTCTGAAAACCCCAACGAAAAGCTGGCGGCAGACCTCGACCAAATGACCATTGACGACGAGGTCTCGCGTCGCCTGCAAATGCTGGAAGGCACCACCCCTAAGGAACTGGCGGAGTAACCCTAACCTATGACTAACGACAATACTTCGGTCAAGCGCAGCGGCCCGCCGCCGATTGTCTTTATTTTGCTGCTGGTGGGTCTGCTGGGCGGAGCCTACTGGTTCTTTTTCCGCAAGCCCAAGGTGGCCCCCGTCGTCACCCCCCCCGGCCTAGAAGCACCCCAGGCGGGTACCAATACTCCCGCAGCCTCGGCCAACTTCGCCCTCCAGCCCAGCGTGGCGGCGGGCACCACCGTCTCGATCGATGGCTCCACCAGCATGGTGCTGATCAATGAGGCCCTCAAGGCGGGCTTCATGCAGCAGTACCCTGGCACCCAGGTCAACACCGCTGCAGTGGGGTCTGATAACGGCATTCAGGCTCTGCTGGGGGGCAGTGTGGATGTGGCGGCCTCGTCCCGGAGTCTGACCCCCCAAGAGCAGGCCCAGGGGCTAATGGCGGTGCCGGTAACGACCGATCGCCTAGCCCTGGTGATTGGCAACGACAACCCCTTTAAGCGGGGCCTCTCCACCGCCCAGGTGGCCCAAATCTTTGAGGGACAGTTGACCAACTGGTCTACCCTGGGGGGGCCTGACACCACCATTCGGGTGATCAACCGCCCCTCGGTGAGCGGCACCCACGTGGCCTTCCAGGAGATTGTGCTGGCCGGCGGCCAGTTTGGCACCAGCCCCAATATCACCACCCTCAACCGCGACGCCACCACCCCTATGCTGCAACAGCTCGGCACTGATGGCATTGGCTACGCCACCTTTAGCCAGGTGGCCGACCAGCAGACCGTGCGGGTGGTGCCCATCGACGGCGTCACCCCCGAGGCGGCCAATTATCCCTTCCAGCGCCCCCTCTACTACGTCTACAAAGACGCCAACAGCCCAGCGGTACAGGCCTTTTTGGGCTTTGCCCTGTCGCCCCAGGGGCAGCAGGCGATCGCGGCGGCAGGCAATTGATTTTGGATTTTGGATTGGCGATTTTGGATTGAACGGAGGACTGGCTTTACCAATTCAAAGTTCAAAATTCAAAGTTCAAAGTTCAAAACTGCCTCACCGCTGGTACCAGGCCGCCAACGCCAGGGCCAGCCCATCGGCGGCATCGTCGGGGCGGGGAATGCGATCCAGGCCCAGTTCTCGGGCGACGGCCTCCTGTACCTCTGCCTTGTCGGCGTTGCCGTAGCCGGTGAGGGCCTGCTTCACCTGGGCGGGGGTAAACTCGATGTAGGGCAGGCTGTGCTGGGCCAGCACCAGCATCACCACCCCCCGCGCCTGGGCCACCAAAATGGTGTTGCCCATGCGATAGAAAAAGAACTTCTCAATCACCACCAGGTCGGGCTTGAACTGGTTGAGCAGGCTGTGCAGGTCGGTGTAGATGGTGCAGAGGCGATCGCCCACGGGAGTCTTGGCCGGGGTTTCGATCACGCCAAAATCGACCACCGCGACGCCCTCCTGGGCCCCGGCGGCCGGGGCGGCTTCTGGGGCCAACCCCTCAATGATCCCAAATCCCAGAATGGCTAGGCCAGGGTCAAGCCCCAGAATACGGTGCCCCACGATGGCGGCTAGCGCGCCCCCACGGGTTGGCGACCGTTGGCCGTGGCCTGGTCGGGGTCGGCCAGGCCAAACACCTTGCAGAAGACCTTTTCGACCTTGTAGCCCGAGTCGATGCTCTCGAGGGGGTCTTTGCGCAGGCGGTGGCGCAGGCACAGCACAATCACCCGCTTGATGTCGTCGAGGGTGACCTCGGTGCGGCCTTCGTAGGCGGCGATCGCCCTGGCCGCGCGGTTGGTGACAATGTCGCCCCGCAGCCCATCCACATCGAGCTCGGAGCAGACCTCAGAAATGCGCACCCGGTCTTCGTAGTCGAGGGTGACGCTGGCTAGCCGCTGCTGGGCCTCGACCAGGCGCACCTGGAGGGCGGTCTGGGCCGCTTGGTGTTTGTCGAGGTAGGTAGCAGGGTCTTGGTCAAACTCGGAGCGCTGCTCGACGATCTGCACCCGCAGCTCAGGGTCGCGGACGGTGCGAATCTCGGCGTGCATGCCGAAGCGATCGAGCAGCTGGGGTCGCAGTTCCCCTTCTTCGGGGTTGCCGGAGCCCACCAGCACAAACTGGGCCGGGTGACGGATGGAGATGCCCTCCCGCTCCACGGTGTTCCAGCCGGAGGCGGCGGAGTCGAGCAGTACGTCCACCAGGTGGTCGTCGAGCAGGTTGACCTCGTCGACGTAGAGAATGCCCCGGTTGGCCTTGGCTAGCAGGCCAGGTTCAAAGGCCTTGACCCCTTCTGAGAGGGCTTTTTCAATGTCGATGGTGCCGCACACCCGGTCTTCGGTGGCCCCCAGGGGTAGATCGACCATGGGTACTTTTTTCAGCGCCATGGGCAGGTTGTCGGTGCCGCGCTCGGCATGCACGTCCTGATCCTGGGGCGACCGGTTAAAGGGGTCGTCAGCCACGGTTTCGATCTCCGGCAGCAGGTCGGCCAGGGCGCGAATGGTGGTCGATTTGCCGGTGCCGCGATCGCCCATAATCATCACCCCGCCAATTTTGGGGTCAATGACGTTGAGCAGCAGGGCCAGCTTCATATCGTCTTGGCCAATCACGGCGGTGAAGGGAAATACCGCACGCCGGGCGGGGGCAAAGGTGGCTGGGGGGGTCGCAACAGTAGAATTCACAGGCGGTTCAGAGATGACGGCAAACGTTAAGTACTGATTTCCATTGTGCCACAGTAGCTCCCCTCCGCCAGACGGCGTCGGCCAATCCGGTATTCCCAGGGGCCCTTGCACCCGGTAGGCGGCTAAACGATCAAACCCCGTAGGGGCAGACACCTGGGTCTGCCCTAAGCTCGGCATCGGGCCTGCCACTCAACGCAAATTTCCCTATAACGGAGATAGGGCGAACACATAGGTTCGCCCCTACGGGATGGCCACAACCCTGGAATCGAGGGCATTCCCA
>JAIXUR010000123.1 GCA_027483425.1 Cyanobacteriota bacterium
ACTATCCTGATCATACCTTGACCCTAGATCCCAGGGTTCTGCTCTTATCTTTGCTAAATGCCAAGGTCTGCCGCTAGAACCCTGGGATCTGCCTCCTGCGGGAGCTTGGCCGTGCGTACTAACTCCCCAACGCCGCCTTGTACTCAGCCGCGCCTGGGAGTAACCCTGGCTAGGTAACATGTTAAGAGCAGGTCGGTGGCAAGATTACCTCCAACCATCGCTCTAAATCTTGAGCTGTTTCAAAAACCGCAGAATCCGCCCGCAGGGTTTGAGCTTGGGCTTCAGATAGACACAGGAGCTGCTGCTTTTGTTCAGGGGTGACCTCGCCCACCCTTTGGCGCAGTTGCTGCAAAACTTGAGCCCGCAACCCAACAAAGCCCTCTGACGTTTCTAAAGCATTTAACCAGTGGGCCAGGTCATCTGAGGTCGTCAAGGTAGGGAGAACATCGCTCAACTGCTCAATTTGGGGTTCTGTGAGCCCCCTAACTTGGGCCTGCACCAGGGAGGATAACGTTTCCATCCGCTGAGTCAGAAACCGCAGCAGCAGCTTGAGCTCCCCCTCTCGCCGCCCCTTCTGCAGGCCTTGCTCTAGGCCTTGCTCTAACCCCTGGACAAGGCCTTTTTCCATCCAGCTTGTTACGATTTCCATAACCTGCTCCTGTTCTGCTGTTCCAATTTTACTAATCTCCTGGTTAAAGGTGGCTTCTTCATCGACGGTGAGAGTCAAGTAGGTATCCACAAACCCAGAGATGAGCTGCATTCGGGCTGGATCAAGCTTGAGGGTGACTAGCAACCGCAAACACTCTGCTTTGACTCTGGGTCGGTCAACCGGATCAATTTGCATTTTGGCCATCAGGGCGGCAGCAACGGGATTGGGTTGCTGGAGAAAATCTCGCCAGTGGAGCTGGTTGAGCTGAATCACTCGATAGTTAAACGTCAAGATCGTTAAATCTGGAAACTCAAGGGTGAAGGCTTGGGGAGCCGGGGTCTTGGGTTGTGCGTAGGAAAAGACCACCACTGGGTAAACTGGGTAGCCGTACTTTTCGTAAAGTCGAGCGAAGTAGCGAAACATGCGCTGGCCAAAGTTAGCCTGGGCGGTGGCTTGATTCTCGACATGGATCAGAAAACAGGAGGGTCTTCCCTGAAATTGGGCCTGAACGAGGAGGTCAGTTTCGTAGCGCTCTCCGGCAGTGACATCGGTGAAGACCTCTTTATCGAGAAAGGTAATAGAGGCTGGTTCCAAGTAGGCCAACACCTCTGGCAGAAAAAGCTGCAAGAACTCCACAAAAAATGTGGAGAACAGCTCTTTGAATAAGCGATCGTGGTCAATGGGCATGGAGTAATGACTTCGACAACCAGCAGGGGTGGGGGTTCACGCAGACTAATGACGACAGAAATTAGTCAATCAGCCCTTCCTCACGGGCACGAATCTCGGTTTGAATGCGAATGTTTTTGCCGGGGTCGGGGTACACACCTAGGGCATCTTGTACCTTCGTCCAGTAGTGGCGCACGGTGCGTTCTGAGACATTCATGCGCTCGGCGATCGCCTTATCTTGCAGCCCTTCTTGAAAGGCCAGCTGCAGTACCTTGAGCCATTCTGGTTTGACCTCCAGCACCGTGCGCATATCTTTGGGGGTATAGATAATGCCCTGCAACGCCCAGGCCACCTTGTCCAACATTTCGCGCAGGGTCAAATTTTTATCGACAATGGTAAACCCCGCCTGGTGGTTGGCAATGGATGGTTTTAAACGCACCAGCGATTTTACATGGGCACTCTGCACCACAATGTTGAGGTCTGGGTACTGCTGCATCAGCGATCGCAGCAGACCGATCCCCGTTTCGGTTTGAGACGAGTCTCCGACCTGGTCCGGAATCGACAGATCCATCACCAGCAGCGCTGGTTGCACCTGGGCCAGGCTCGTCGCCGCCTCCTGGGCCGTGCGAGCGGTGCGAATATCGGCCTCAGGATATTCTTGCTGTAGGGCTGCGATCGTACCGCTGAGGACAGCCTCATGATCATCGACGACCAGCAGTTGTTGGCGGGGTGGAGGGTTAGTCATGGTGTGTAGATCGTCCCGGAGTAGGAGCTGTAGTAGTAGATTAGGCGGAAAAACGCTACCAAACAAACTGCCATAGAATATCGGCACCTTGGTGGGTACAGCCTGCTTTGCCCCCGGTTAAAATCTCAAAGGTAGTCAGGTGATAGGCCCAATCCTCTGACTCACAGAGTGCCATTAACGACGACGGCCTGTCGATAGTCATGTGAATAGTCAATTGTTTACCGTCGGGGCCTTCGATCAGACTGAGGATGCAGGCCTGGGGAAAGCTGGGCAGGGCCACCAGGGTTTGTCTCAGGTGCTCGACAACCGAGAGCAATAGGGTGATGTTTTCCACGGGCTCCGGTGACCAGCGGGCTGGCAACTCGGCGCTGAGGGGTATCTGGGCGGGCCAATCGCTCAACGCGTGCTGGAGGGCGAGGGGCAAAGACTCCTGCAGATAGGGGGAGCTTAGCCGGTTTCCGAGACTCTCTAGGGCCTCATACAACCGTTCAACCATGGCCAGGCTATCGTCATCTTCGCCGGTGATCAGTTCCAGCCTACGGCGAATTGCAAACAGATCCTGCAAGAGGCCGTTACGAATGGCATCGGCCTCACCCGTGAGCCACCGGGCCTGGTGCCGGTGCCACCAACGCAAAAGCTGCTGAGACGTCATGACTGGGTTAAATAGCTCGGTCAAACAGGCTTTCTCCACATCTCCAACTCAGGCAGCACCCCAGTCACTAAGCATAGTCATTCATGCCCTAAACGTTAGGGCAACTTGAAGACTATTGAACCGCAGGTTAAGGTCAAACCCATTACACTTTTCTGCAAGGTTGGGCCTGGCACGGTGACTGGACTCGGTTCCTGGGACTATATAACTAATCGTCTGGAGAGGCCATGGGCTGAAAGCCACTAAAACGGTTGATAGGTAAACGAGAAATAGATGCCGTTCTCTTGTAACGAGGTGCCCTTATTCGGAAAAGCAATCAGGGGCAGGCCATAGGTGAGGTTGAAATTGAGATCTTGGTTAGGTTGCCACTGCATGCCTAGACCCGTTCCCAGGAGTACAGAGGGGTTAGGGTTTTCGGTGCCGTTGTTCCAACCGGTACCGGTGTCGATAAAGGGAATGAGTTGAAACTCATTGGATTGGGACGATAGCGGTATGCGCAGCTCTACCGAGCCGACCACGGCATTATCGGTCACGATCTGGTTTTGGGG
>JAIXUR010000520.1 GCA_027483425.1 Cyanobacteriota bacterium
CCTGGACCAAGGCACCCCGGTGATTGTGACGGGCGAAGCCTGGGACAGCGGCTGCCACCAGTGGATGCAAGTGCAGGTGGACGGAAAACGCCACTGGGTCAGCGGCGACCTGATTCAATAGAGTGCTTTGGCCCAGCCCACCGCCGGTATCCAACTATGGTCCCGGTACCGGCGGCAGGGTGAGTGGCTTACCTACAGGGCTCCCGGTGGGGAGATGCGGCGATTCACCGCGGCGCCGTGAGCGCTCAGCCGAACAGCGCAGCTCGGTTCAGCACCTCGCCACTATTTGGGGTATCCCTGTAGGTGCGGGGCTCAATTTTGACCTTTGAGCCCTAGCCCTTGGCCTGGCTCAGCATTCTGCGAATCTCGTCGTTGAGTTCGCGAAACACGTAGCGGGGGCTGACCTCATCGAGCATATCCACAATGCGCTGAGCCTGGACGGCGGTGAGATCGCGATTGCCCGTCAGCCCCTCTAGCTTCACCCGGATCACATGGTCGCGAATGTCGTCTTCCGCAGCGCGATTGGCCACCAGTTCGCCCACCATCTTGCTAGAGTGCGCAAACTGAATAAAATCTTTGTTAATCAAATCGTAGGACAGCTCACCCTTCTTGTTGGTGTAGGCCGCCACAACAGCGGCATACTCAGCGCTATCCACCGTGGCCTCATCCTCTGGGCCATCGGCTTCTGTCTCGACTTCAGCGTCTGGCAGGCTACCGCTCAGGGTGACGGCGCCCCGCTTCGAGTAGGGCGTGCCCGAGGTCAACTCCAGCGCCTCTTTGAACGCCTCTAGGGGAAAGAGATCCAGGTTGACATTGGCGTTGGGAACGGGATCCCCAGTTTTGCGGCTGAACGAGGCTAAACCAGGCTGGGCCTGGTCGTAGCGCATCACCACCACCCCAGACTTACCATCTTTAAGCTTTTGGCGGTAGGCAACCGCTGCGATCGTAGAGAGCTCGACTATTTTGGTTCTAATCATGGTGCCGGTAAGAATGCAACAGTCCACAAACCACCAGCATCATAATCCCTACCTGCGACCTATATATATACCCCCTCCACCCGCCCACCCCCACCTACTCACCCACCCACTCCCTCACGCCAGGTGACCACACATCAGCTGCTGCTCCGTGGTCACCTGGCCGTAGAGCTGCTCTAGGGCCGACAGGTTATCCCGCAGGGTGTAGCGCTGTAGCACCCGCTCTCGGGCTTTGCGCCCCAGCAGTTGGGTGATCTCGGGGTGATCGCGCAAAATCGGCAGAATGGTTTGCAGCTGCATCGACACCCGCTGGGTATCGAGCACAATGCCCGCCCCCTCCGCCAGCACTTCGCCGTCGGCCCCGGCGTCGGTGGCAATGCAGGCGGTGCCGCAGGCCATGGCCTCCAGCAGCGACAGCGACAGCCCCTCCACCAGGGAGGGCAAAATAAACCCATCCGCTGCCCGCAAAATGTCGATCCGGCGCTGCTCGCTGGCCAGGTAGCCTAGCCAGAGAATGTCGTCTTCATCGCTGTAGAAGCGCTTCAGAGACGCCTCAAGGGGGCCGCCGCCCACGATCGCCAGTTTGCAGCCCGGCCCCATGTCGGCCTGGCGCCAGCCCCGGATCATGGCCTCGACATTTTTTTCAGGGGAGATCCGCCCCTGGTAGACAAACAGTCGCTGGGCGTAGAGATCGGCCTTGACCGCCGATGGCCCCGGCGAGTAGCGGCGCACATCCACCCCGTTGGGAATCACCACCAGGGTTTTGGCCGGTACCCCCAGCTTGATCAACAGGTCGCGCTGGAGGTCAGAGAACACAATGACGCGATCGTAGTTGGCCAGGCAGGGGGCATAGAGCTGGTAGGTGAGGTGCTGGGTGCCGGAGGTGAGGCTGCGCACCCGGCGATCGAAAGCCGGGTGAAAGGTGGCCACCAGGGGCAAATTAAGCTCAGCACAAATTTCGGGCAGTCGAAAATCTAAGGGCGACAGGGTGAGGGACGCATGGACCAGATCGGGCCGCAGCCGTTCTAACGCATCCGCCAGCAGTTTGCCCGACTTGAGGGAGGGGATGGTGAGAATCTGAGACTTAAACAAGAAGGGCAGCGGCACCTCCTCCGATCGCCCCCCAGGGATCCCCGCTGAGTGCCCGTCTGGGGACTGGGCAAAATGCAAAAAAGTGACCCGATGGCCCCGCTCTAACAGCGCGTTAGTAATCTCTCGGCCATAGGTAACGTTGCCGCAAAAGGGCGTTTTTTTGCCAAGCCACGCGATGTGCATGCTGTTTAGGGTTATCCATGGAACAACCAATACTGCGCTAGCAGTCAGCTGCTGCGATGGCCCTGACGGGCCGACCTACCCCCGTTGGAGAGGATTCGCCAACAACCAGCACCCAGGCATAGCTGAGATGTGCTCATCGGTCTAAGGTAAAAAAATGGAACTTAGACTGGAGCCTGGGTCTCTCGCAGTGCTGTATCGGCAATATACCAGGTTACAACTCCCCCGAGGCCGACCAGGGCACCCATGCCGATAAAAACGTTGGTTAAACCCAGGCGCGCTTCTACCACGCTGGCCAGGGCCAGGGGGAGGCTCAGGGCGATGTTGACCATGTTGTTTTGCAGGCCAAAGACCTTGCCGCGCATGGCCTCGGGCGTTTTTTCTTGAATCAGCGTCTGCATCGGGATGCCCACAAAGGCCCCGCACAACCCCAGGGTGGCAATGATCGCCATCGACGCCCACAGTTGCGTTGTCGTCCAAGCCAGGGCCAGCAGGCACCCAGCCATGCCCAAGGCCCCCCACAAACTCAGAAAGCGCCGGGGAAAGCGGGGGCCAAAGTTACCCACCAGCACGGCCCCGAGGCCCAGACCCAGGCCCCCCGCCGCCAGCAAAAAGCCAAACTGAGAAGCCTTTAGGGCGGGCATCAGCTCGGCCATGCGCACCGCCAGCACCGCCAGGGCCGCAAACACCGACGACAGCAGCACCAGTTGAATGATCGCGACCCGCACCTGCACCTGCTCGCCCAGGTAGCGCAGGCCCTCCTTAATATCGGCCCAGAAGTGAGAGAAATCTTCGTGGGGGGCCGATAGATTTTCCTGGCCGGGGGCCATGGTGGTGAGGCATAGCCCGGCCACCAGGTAGCTGAGCCCCACCAAAATGGCGGGGCCATTGTTGGCAATGCCCAGGGCTAGCATGAGGCGATCGGCCAGGGCCAGCACTGGCTCACCCACCGCAAACCCGACGATGACCGAGGCCATCATGGTGGTGGTATAGAGGGAGTTGGCCGACAGCAAATCGCCCTCCGCCACAATTAACGGAATAATCGACTGCTCCGCCGGGGCAAAGAACTGGGTCAGGGTCGAGATCAAAAACGTCACCAGCAGCAGCAGCCAGAAGGCCACCGGCAAGCCCAGCACCGTTCCCCAGCCGGTGGTGAGCCAAATCCCTAGGGGGAGGGCAATCACCAGCCCCCCGCGCAGCAGGTTCGACCACACCAGCACCGGCCGCTTGGGCCAGCGATCGACAAACACCCCGGCCAATGCCCCAAACAGCACCGCCGGAATCGTAAAGGCAATCATGACCGCCGCCACCCAACCGCTGATGGTCTGCCCTGGGGTATCAAACCGAGCCGCGATAATGGCGATCATCAGCACCAGGTAGACCTTGTCGGCCAACTGGGAAAATAGCTGCCCGGTCCACAAAATCAAAAAGTTACGGTTTTGAAAAATTGCTCCAAACCCATTTTCCCTCAACCCGTGATCTGGGTTGGGCTGCTCTAGGCTAGGGTCTGGGGAGGTAACAGGCTCTGGGGTGGTAATGGACGAGGCTGAGTTGGAGGGTGCAGTGGGCTCCCCAGGCCTGGAGGCGGCCAGCGGATCTAGGCCGTTGAAAGCCTCAAGCGGATCTGTCCCCGGCCCATGGTTCGCGGCAGCGGTATTGATATTGGTATCGGCATCAAATTCGCGAAGCATGGGGTAACCAACGAACCTGGGGACTGGGCGGTTCACGATGCGGCAGGTTAAGCAGCAGTTTAAACGGTAGCGAAACAGACATCAACCAGGGCTGCCGATCGGATAGGGCGCTCGAAGTAGTCCTGGGTATATTCTCGCAGAAGCCGCTCAACTCGCGACCAAAGCTGCTGGTTTTTTCCCAACCCAGGGGCATCGTCCCGCAGGCCCGTGGGCAGGGTAGAGAGAATCTCGGGTTTACTGAGCTGCTGCAGCAGGGCGACATCGGTGGCGGTGAGCAGCACCGGTCGCCGAATTCCTTCGCCGTAGCGACCAGCGGTTTCGGCAGCCAGGGCTTCGCCGGGGTTGGCTTCGGTGAGCTGGATGAGCCCGCCGGCCTCGGCGCTAAACTCGACCCGCCAGGCGGGATCGAGCAGGTTGGGCACGATCGCGACTCGGCTGAGGGTGCACTGGTGTACCTCTGGGGCCACCCCAGCCAGGGCAAGCAGGTGGTAGAGCCCGTGGCACAGGGCGGCCAGCAGGGCCCCTGGGGCGGTGGTCTCGAGCCGTCCCAGGTGCTC
>JAIXUR010000033.1 GCA_027483425.1 Cyanobacteriota bacterium
CCTAGCCCCTGACTCCTGACTCCTGACTCCTGACTCCTGACTCCTGACTCCTGACTAATATCTGGCGTTGGACACCGGGCACCGACATACCATGGCCACTACTCTTCACCGATAGCAGCCGCAGGCCCTACCGGGTCTGGCCCCAGGGAAAACACATGCCCGTCGATAAACAGGCGAGTAATGCCCTTGGCCTGGAGGTAGGCGCTGGTGGTTTGCAGCAGCGAGCCGTCGGGCACCTTCACCACCCGTTGGTTGCGGCGCGAAAAGCGCCGCGCGACGTTGTGGTTTTCAAACACGGGTAGGGTGCGCGAATCGCCCTCCTCCTCAGGAATTTGGCCCAGGTCAGCAAAGGTGCGCAGGGGCATCACCACCAGTTCCGAGGAGGTGCGCTCTACCACCACGTAGCAGAGGGAGGGCAACGCCTCGGCGGTGAGGGGAGAAATCTCGAGGGCTTCGAGGTTGGGAGTGGCCGAGCGATCGCCGCTTGCCCACGGATAGGTTTCGTCGTCGTCGCCATCGCTGTCGTCGTCGTCATCGTCGTAGTCGTCGCCGAGCACGGGGTCGTCCCAGTCATCGTCGTCTGGCTCGGCAGCGGCTTCCAGGTCTTCGACTGGGGTGGTCTGGGCCGACTTCAGTACCGGGCGAGAGGGCTTGGCCGGTGTCTCGACCGGCATCGGGTCGGACAGCGATAGCTGCGTGGGGGCTGGCTCGGATTCAGCGGCTAGGGCTTCAGGCACTGGGGCTGCCGCCGTTACCGTGGGCTCGGCGGGGGCTTCGGGCGTCCGCGATCGCCGTCGGGTCGGTTTCGCTGGGCTAGCCGGAGCCTCCACCGCTGCCGGGTCGACCCCGTTGAGCCCATTGATGATGGCCTCCTCAGCCAGGGCCGTAGAGCCTAGGGATTCGGTTGCAGGACTGGCCTTCTTTCTACCCCTGGGCTTGGCTTTAGGGCTGGGCAATGACTCAGGTTCAACCAGCGTCTCAATGCCCCCAGAGACATCAGCCTCCTTGGGATCCCTAGGATCATGGATCATTGGGTCTGCCAACACCTCAGGCTCAGCCTCAGTAGGAGCGGCCACGACCGCCTTGTCATGGCCGCTCCGTTTTTGCTGAATCAGCACGCTGTACTCGGCTTCGGGCAGACTGGTCTTCAGCAACCGGCTGATTGTGCTGTTGCTAACCCCGTAGCGCTCCGCCAGAGTCGAGGTGGTTTCTTGGGGGTGGCGATACAGGCCCAAGATAGATGTCTTGTCAGCCTCGGTCAGCTTTTTCGGTGCCATGCCAGGGGTCTCGTAACAATGCCACTACCATCTTAAGCCGAATACCTAGGGCATTTGGCTATCAACGTCAGTCGAAAGACTTTGGCTGACGAAGAATTCAGACATCAGCAGCCAGAATTCCGGCTCCTGACTCCCGACTCTCGGTTCACCCCCGCCGCCGTCGGGTGCTACGGCGAGAATTCACAGAAACCGCGTGCTCGACCACTGCCCCCAGGCCAAAAAACACCGCCGAAAACGTCCAAAAGACCTCCCATAGGCTGCCTTCGATGTAGGTGTCGGTGTTGACGGCATAGGCAAAAAACATATCGGCGATGTACAGACAGATGGCGGCAATGGCAATGAGTTTCCACGATTGCGAATACCGCCCGCCCCAGAAGGCCACCAGCAGCGTGCCTGCAATCACCAGCAGCACAATGTCGCCAATCAGGTAGAGCAGCCCCACCACATCGGCCAGGGGGGTCAAGATCTGGTCAAACTGCGACACCCAGCCTGGGGCTGATGACGTCTCCACAACCACCTCAGTAATCGCCTCACCGGCTGGTGCCGCCGGGGGGGCGGCCACGGGCGCTGGTGCCTGGGCCAGGTAGGCTATGGGGGTAGCAGCTCCAGGAACCGGTGCGGCTTCGGCGGCGGCTAGGTTGACAAAGATCGCCAGCAACACCCCACCTAGGCCAATGCCAATCACGATCAGCCACTGGGGTAGCTCCAGATTGAGCCGCCGGGGCAGCACGGCTTTGAACATGCCCGTCGCCAAGAAGATGTAGCTAAAAATGTAGAAAAAATCGCCCAGAGAGACCGATGGGTCCAGCCCCCAGATGGTGCCCCAGATAAAGAACAGAATATTGCCCACGGTGTAGAACAGCAGCCCTAGGCCAATCCAAAACCAGACGTTGCGACCGCTGACGATTTGGGTGCTGCGCCAGTTGCGAAAGCACAACACCGAGGCCAGGAAAAACGCGCCGATTTCGAGCAGGTTAATGCCCACGAGAAACCAGCCGGGCTGGCTACCATCGGCACCGGGGGAACTCAGCAGCAAAAAAAACAGCAGCGTAACCACGCCCCAGGCAATACAAGCTCCCACCAGCAAAGGGGTAGACAGGGTACCGGTAGATGAAGGGGTTGATGACTTGCTCAATGGTTCACTCCTATCGTGCTAAAGCGGTCTAACTAATGACTACAAAACTAAAATGAGTCGCGCAGGTGAGTTGCGCAGAGCAATCAGGCTGAAACGTTCTACCCTAGACCGAGCGGTGCTAGACCCAAATCTTACCTGCTGGAGACTGCTGCAACCACTGCCGAAACCGGTTTTGCTCGGCGGTGGAGAGGTCTTCGATCGCCTCCAGGGCGCGATTGGTAAAATTGGCGTTACCAAAGTAGTCTTTGCCCATGCGGTGCATCTCTTCGAGCAGTCGGTGTAGGTGGTGGTCTTGCCAGGGAGGCAGCGGGGACATCGCCAAGGGGTCTACAGTGAGCAATGTCTTAATGGCATCGGGGGAAGTCGACTGGGGAAACTTCCAGGCGGTGAATATTTTGCCCATATCGCCTTCGAACTGGCGAGCCTGTTTTGCCCCCAGCAGGTCTTCTGCATCCATGTAGAGCACCTGCACCATCAGCAGACAGGCTTTGATGTAGGTGGCCTCCGCCGGAGGGGTACCAGTATCGTCGCCAGCGTCATGGTCAAACTGATCTAACCGAATTTTGCCCCAAATGCTGAACCGCTCGGGTTCTTCGAGCAGGACGCAGGCCTTGCCTCGGTTGTCGGTCAGGTCGCGCCACAGCGCCCTGGCATCGTCTTCCTGGGCGGCAGTAAACACACTCAGCAGCCGAAAGGTTTGCCCTTGGTAAGACAAAATCGGAATCTGTTGATCTTTTTGAGGATGGTGCATCGTCTTGATGTCCACATCCTGCCGCTTGAGGATAAACATGTTATGGCCTGCTGACTCCTAGCTGAGAGGTTGTTTGAAAAGGGTTGTCCCAGGTATAGTTTGCGGCTAAGAAACAGCCAAAACGCTGAATTTTGAGGACATTAGTCTACGACCTAGGTATATAAGACTATCCCTGGCTTTTCAAACAACCTCTGAGGGGATTACCTGCAGTAAGCGGCGGCAACGGTAAATCGCACCCAGGAATACTGCATTAGTACTGCGTTATGGTCATGGGGATAAAGATTGGCAAACCCGCTTGGACGAAACGGGCTAGCGTTCAAAAAACTATTCTAGCGGCCTTAACGGCAATGGCAGCAGCTTTGCCGCTGGTTTCTGATTATTCTATTCGTCCTAGTCTGCCCTCAGCGCAACCTGCACCCCCTAAACTAAAATAGAACTCGCTGGGGCCATTAGCTCAGCGGATAGAGCAACCGCCTTCTAAGCGGTCGGTCGCTGGTTCGATCCCAGCATGGCCCGTTTGTCCCCCAACCACCCTGGCCAAGTGCCTTGGTACGGTCCTGAGGGGGTGGTTGAAAAGGGAAGGCCCTGAGGTATCAGCCCCCTTGACCCGCGTTCGCGGTAGAGGGTTCCGACGCTCTCCAGCTTTTCAAACACCCGCTGAGAAGCAGATTACCCAGATGGCTGGGTTAAATCTGTACGCCCTGGGCGGATCTAGCCAGGCGCTGGGGCGGTGGCCAAGGCCAGCTTGAAAACGCTACCCTGGCTATAGTCTCAACTCTAGACAGGCACCCTCGGTGGACGACGCAGATCTACAGGCTAAGCTCAAACGGCTCGAGGCAGAACTGAACCAGGGACAGCCCCCTGCCGCCGCCCGCTCGGGTACGGCCACGGC
>JAIXUR010000085.1 GCA_027483425.1 Cyanobacteriota bacterium
CCTCCGAATAGACTCCTGCGTACTACTTCAGCAAAATCAAAAAATGTATTTGACGCGACAGTAGGGATCAGTAGATCCGTTCTAATTGTCACGACAATTATCGGTCTCGGCTGGGACGGGGGCAGAAGCACCGACTTGGGAGTGAGTCGTTTGGGAGGCGTCTTGGGTTTGAGACCGCTGGTCGGCAGAGCGCTTGCGGTAGCTCTCGGCTTGAAGCTGGACAATCAAGGCATGGTGCACCAACCGATCAACGGCGGCGACGGTCATCATGTCATCGGCAAAAATCGTATTCCATTGGCTGAAGGGTTGATTGGCGGTGACCAAGAGGCTTTTGCGCTCATAGCGATGGGCAATAAGTTCAAAGAGGACTGAGGTTTCGGCTTCGGATTTTTTGACGTAGCCCAGGTCGTCAATGACTAAAAGGTCATAGCGGTCGAGTTTTTTGAGGGTGTTGGGCAAGAGTAATTGACGTTTGGCGTGCTGCAAGGTTTGCACCAAGGTGGTGGCGGCAAAGAACTTGGCCCGGTACCCCAGTTCGACGGTGGCGCGGGCCACGGCACAGGCCAAATGGGTTTTCCCCACCCCCGAGGGACCAAACATCAAGCAGTTTTCAGCCCGCTTGAGCCACCCCGAATCGGCGGTCAACTGCATCAAGGGAGCGGGATTGAAGTCCTTGAGATGGGACCAGTCAAAGGTAGCTAAGGTCTTGGCACTGGGAAGCTGAGCCTCGTTGAGGCTCCGTTTCAGGCGCTGGCTCCAGCGTCGTTCAACCTCCGTCTCACAGAGGGCTAGCAGGAACTGCGCATAGGACCATTGTTCCTGCATGGCTTGGT
This sequence comes from Cyanobacteriota bacterium, assembly GCA_027483425.1. Classification (GTDB taxonomy): domain Bacteria; phylum Cyanobacteriota; class Cyanobacteriia; order Phormidesmidales; family Phormidesmidaceae; genus Nodosilinea. The sequence goes on from JAIXUR010000085.1 coordinate 834, forward strand.
GTTCAAGGGTTTCCCATTGGGTCAGCATGTGGGCCAACCGGAGGCTCTTGAGATGCAGACTTAGGGTTTGATACGGGCTGGTTGAGGTAGGGGTGGTTGAGGAGCTGGTCATAGTCATCGAGGGGATGTTGGTGATAGGTCACTGGGGGGGTGGCGGTCTTGCCCACCCCGTTAAAGTGGTGACGGAGGCCGTTGAGACTTAAGGTGCCGCCGGTCAGTTGGTCTTCGAGGTAGTTGGCAACCGCCGTTTCTTTGTCTTGCGTGGCGGCGATATAGAGGGCCTCGACCATCAATAGGGCGGCTTTCTCTAACTCAAAGTCCTGTTTCATCTGGCTCCAGAGGGCTCGATACAGGTCATTGGGCAACAACTCGACTTGCCAGGTGCAATGGATGAACGCTCTGGGTTTATGGTGGAGGGCCTCAATCACATGGCGATAGTTGATGCAGCGTCCTCGACGCAGGACCCCAGTGGCCCGGATCCGGGACAGTTCCACCACACACTTCTGGTCCAGATAGCCCCGCAAGCGATTGTGGTAAAGATGGATTTCGAGCTGACGACCCACCAGTCGAGACGGCACCGTGTATAAGATCCGGCGCACCGTGATGGTGCTGCGAGAACTCACCCGCACGCTCAGCACCTCGTAGTCGGCCACCCGATACCGGGGTAAGGCTTGGAGGTGGGGACGCTCCTGATCATACTTGTCGGCGCACGGGCCATTGAGTTTGGCCACCACGCCATCAATACAGGCCTGGTAATCCGCCACATCGGCAAACTCAAAGCTCCCTCGCAGGTAGAGCTGCTGGGTCAAGCGATTTTTGAGATGACCGTGGGGAGACTCTATCGACCCATTCTCGTGGGCAATGCCCCGATTGTTGCGGGTGGGCTCCAACCGATAGTGCTCGCACAGGTGCTCATAGAGTTGGGTCAGCTGTTGGTGGTGGCTCCCCGCATTGCGGTAGGCTGCACTTAAACTGTCGGTGCGATGCTGCCGGGGCACCCCCCCACAGGCCTCAAATGCATTCTGCAAGCCTTCCGATAATGCGATAAAGCTTTCTCCACCTTCGATAATCTGGGCATACTGCCAGCCGCTGTAGGCTAACCGGTAGTGATAGATCAAGTGCGGGTAGGGTTCACCGTCAATGGTGATGCTCACCCCTTTCAGTTCGGTGAAGTCCGATAACCCCATCAGTCCGGGTTCATGACGTAACTCGAACATCACTTCGGGAGACTCGCCATGGTGCCGTTTCCATTCACTCACCCGCCGTTGTAGGGTCCGCAGCACCTTAGGATACTGACCCGGATACTGCTCCTGGAGGTACTCATACAAGGTCGTGGGTTGCAGGCGAGGCTCGTTCCGTAGCATCGGTTCTAACTCGCTTTCCCAAACCCCGTCTAAAGGGTCGCAGCGGGTGCGCCAGTCTCGTTGGTCGCCGCGATCCGGTTGATGGGCTCCCGACTCTATCCGCTGCCCACTGCGTTCTGATATCCCAGCAAGGGCCGACGCTTGGGCTTGCGTCGACCCCATTTTTCTGGCTTGCATATACACCTTGACTTGATATGGCTGTATCGACACCTGACACACCCCCAGGATTCACTGGGAGTAGTCTTCGGGGTTCTTGATTGCGATGCTGACGTCGGGTATTCCTAGCGCTGTACTACCCGCCAAAGTAGTTGTCGTCACCCGCCAAAGTAATTGTCATCTAATAGGGCGTACTTCTCCCAAATCATATCCAACCCAATCTCAGGGGCCACGGGTGGATTGGGGGA